>CANQCJ010000006.1 GCA_947589205.1 uncultured Ruminococcus sp.
TCCAGCTTTTGCTCGAGGGTATGTAAAGATAGACCTTATAGCTGTCCGCTCCGCTCACCTTGCTCCACTTTATGGTGTAGCCCTTTGTGTTGACGCTCGATATTTTCATGCCGGTCACGGCCTTGGGCAGCGTCGCGGTGTAAAGTCTCGTGTATTCGGAGAATTTCTTATTTCCGTCCGCATCGGTCTTGTAAGCCCTTATGCAGTAATATGTCTTTTTCGCGGCGGAAAGTCCCTTGACGGTATAGCTGCGCGACTTGGTAGTCGTAAGCAGATCCCAGTCGCTCTTTGAGGAATTGTAGGAATATACCTCGTACCCCTCCGCGCCCGTCACCGCCGACCAGCTTAATTTATAGCCGCTCGTGGTGTTGTCGGATGCCTTGAAGGTCTTGACTGCCGAGACGGAGGTCTTTACTATCCTGAAGGTCAGCGTCAGCGTTCCGGTGTAGTTATTTATACCTGTAACAGTTATCTTCGCCGTGCCCGCGTTTTTGTTGTTTGAATATTTTACGGTATAATCAACGCCGCTCACAAGCAGCACGCCGTCATAGGTGAGCGTTACCTCCGGCTTTATCGCCTTGCCGGTGTACTCCTTATCGGGTATCGGGTCGGCTTTAGCCTTTGAGATGTCCTTTATCTCCGGTTTTTCCGGCTGAGACGAAGAATCGTCCGGCTGAGATGAGCTGTCGCCTGATGACGAGCTGTCAGGTGCGGACGAGCTGTCGGCTTGCGAGCTGTCGGCCTGCGAAGAGGAGTCATCGGGCTGAGTGTCGGTCGCCTCGCTCGAGCTGTCGCCGGCGCTGTTTTCCGTACCGCCGCTGTCGGAGCTGTCGCTTACCGAGCTGCTTGTATCTCCCGGCTGCGCGAACGCGCCGACCGCCGAAAGCTGCGACACCGCAAGCGCAAACGCAAGCAGCGCGCACATTATCTTTTTTCTGAACATTTTTTAGTCTACCTCCCAAAGTTTTATTTACTTTTTTATTATACCAAAAACAAGCTTTAAAGTCAATAACAATATAATTACAAATTTCATACAGAATGCCGCACGGAAAATTTTCCCGCACGGCACGCTGCAATGAAGTAAAAGAATATGAAAAAAATGATTGGGAGAAAACAATTAGAAGTCAGCGTCTGAGCAAAGCTCAGACCTCTTTACCTGAAGCTGTTGTAGAAGTCGTAGAAATCTCTGAGACCGTCGTCCTGCTCCTGCGGCTGTTCGTTCTGCTCTTCGGTGTCGAGAGCTTCATCGAGAGTCACATCGAGATCGACGATATTGTCGTTTCTGTAAACGGAGACCGAGATCGTGTCTCCTGCTTTATAGCGGCTTTTTATCTCGTTAAATTCTTCAATAGTGGAAATAAGCTCGCCCTCTATGCCGACAACGATGTCGTTTACCTGTATGCCCGCTTTTTCAGCCGCGCTTCCGCTTTCAACGGTAACGACAATAAAGCCCTGCGGCACTTCATAATACTGCGCGTAGAATGAGCTTATATTGCTGCCGCTTATGCCGAGAGTGGGTCTGCCCTTTACATAGCCGTATTGGATAAGATCGTTTACTATCTCCTTGGCTTCGCTTATCGGTATCGCAAAGCCGAGACCCTCGCCGTAGGAGGACGAGACCTTAGCGGAGGTTATGCCGATGACCTGACCGTAAGCGTTTATCAGCGGTCCGCCGGAGTTTCCGGAATTTATCGAAGCGTCCGTCTGGATAAGATTCATCGTTCTGTCCTCTATCGTAAGAGTGCGGTCTACCGCGCTTATTATTCCCGAGGTAACGCTGTTGGCGAGGTCGAAGCCGAGAGGGTTGCCGATAACTATCGCAAGCTCGCCGACAAGCAGATTTTCCGATGTGCCGAACTCTGCGGGGGTAAGCCCCGACTTATCTATCTTCAGCACCGCGATATCCGTCTGAACGTCTATTCCGATAAGCTGGGCGGAGATGGTACTGTCGTCCTTTTCTTCCCGATCGCCGCCGTTTTGGTTTTCAAGTATCTTTTCCGCGACGCTCTTTGAAGAGCTGCCCTCGTCGGCCGAGCTGTCGGTATTTTCCGTTCTGTCGGTGATTACGACGGAGATAGCGGAAGCCCCGTTGACAACGTGAGCGTTGGTTATGATATAGCCATCCTCGCTCATGATTATTCCTGTACCGGAATAAGGCGTAGAGCCTACTATCGCGGAGATCCCCACAACGGACGGCGAGAGCTTTTTAACTATGTCGGGTATGCTCATAGCGTCCGCAGGCGCGGCAAGCTCTTCTATCGTCGGCAGGTTATCCATATCTCTTTCGGGAAAGCTGCTGTCGTCAGCGGCGGCAGCGTCTCTGCGATTATCCTTATCGCTTTGAGAGGAGCTGTCTTTTAAATTTATCAGCGGACGGTCGGTAAGCAGAGAGTAGCCGACTACCGAGCTTACTCCGAGAGCCGCCACAACAAGCACCGCCAATACCGCCCCGAGAGCCTTTTTGCCCTTTTTATTTTTCTGCGGCGGACGGTAGGAATATTCGTTCTGCGACTGACCGGGGTAGGTATAATTGGTATACCCGTACCCGCCCGACGGATCGTACTGCTGTTGATTAGCGGTGTTATAATTGTAATATCCGCCGTTGGCGCTGCCGCTGTTTTCGCCGAAGTTATTATTATTATTCTCGTTATTGTTAGGTGTATTTGAGCTGTCAAACTCGTTCATAATAAAAAGCCTCCCGAGAGCCTTACCTATCCGACTTAAAATAAGTCTTTAAATTCAGCTTTATAAATATAATTATAACCGCCAATGTGATAATAAAATGATAATTTTTTATATTCGCGCTGAAAAAACCACAAAAAACGACCCCGCCGTCTGAAAAATATCCAAAACGGCGGGGCTTATTCTTATTAAAAACGGTTATCCTAAAACGCTCAAATATCTGTCTCCCGAATCGGGCAGGAGCGCTACTATCGTCTTGCCCTTGTTTTCGGGACGCTTTGAAAGCTCAGAAGCGGCTCTTAACGCCGCGCCGGAGGAAATTCCGACAAGCACTCCCTGCGTTTTTGCAAAAAGCTTCGCGTCCTCATAGGCTGCTTCGTCCGTTATCGGCAGTATCTCGTCATAGATATTAGTGTCAAGCAGGTCGGGAACGAAGCCCGCGCCTATGCCCTGTATCTTATGCTTGCCGCCCTTTCCCTCGCTGAGCACCGGCGAGGAAGCGGGCTCTACCGCGATGATCTTGACGTTCGGGTTTTTCTCTTTGAGATATTTTCCAACGCCGGTGATAGTGCCGCCCGTGCCGACGCCGGAGACGAAAATATCTACCTTGCCGGTGTCCTCCCAGATCTCCGGACCTGTCTGCTCATAATGCGCCTGGGCGTTCGCGGGATTTTCAAACTGCGAAAGAATAACGCTTCCGGGAGTTTCCTCAACAAGAGCCTTAGCCTTTTGGACCGCTCCCGTCATGCCGTACTGACCCTCGGTAAGCACTATCTGCGCGCCGTAAGCGGAGATCATATCGCGGCGTTCCTTGGTCATGGTCTCGGGCATTACTATTATTACCTTATAGCCCCTCGCCGCGCCGACCGAAGCTATGCCGATACCGGTATTGCCCGAGGTCGGTTCGATTATCGTACCGCCCTTTTTGAGCCTGCCGGTTTTTTCCGCATCGTTTATCATATATATCGCCGCTCTGTCCTTTACAGAGCCTGTCGGGTTAAGATATTCGAGCTTTACAAGTATCCTAGCCTGCGCGTTCACGCTTTTTGAAAAGCCGTCCGCTTCGAGCAGCGGCGTTTTTCCGATAAGTTCGTCTGCGCTGTTATAAATTGCCATAACAAAACACTCCTGTCAGTATTATTTTACGGCTTCAAAGCCGTTTTCAAGATCTGCTATGATATCGTCTATGTTTTCAGTACCGATCGAAAGCCGTATCGTGTTCGGCTTTATTCCCGCGGCGAGAAGCTCATCCTCTTCCATCTGCGAATGTGTGGTCGAAGCCGGGTGGATAACGAGCGATTTTACGTCCGCCACGTTTGCAAGCAGCGAGAAAAGCTCCAGCGATTCGGTGAATTTCTTAGCCCTTTCGGCGTCTCCCTTTATCTCGAAGGTAAATATCGAGGCCGCGCCGTTCGGGAAATATTTATCGTACAATTCCTTCTGTCTGCCCGAAGCGAGAGACGGGTGGTTCACGCTCTCCACCTGCGGGTGGTTTTTAAGAAACTCAACGACCTTGAGCGCGTTTTCAACGTGACGCTCTACTCTGAGCGACAGCGTTTCCAGTCCCTGCAAAAGCAGGAAGGAGTTGAACGGCGAGATGGTAGCGCCTATATCTCTCATCAGCGTTGTGCGAAGCTTCATGATGTAGGCAATGCTTCCGCAGGCCTGCGTGAACACTACTCCGTGGTAGGAGGGGTTCGGCTGACTTAATCCGGGGAATTTATCGTTAGCCGCCCAGTCGAATTTTCCCGCGTCCACGATAACTCCGCCCATCACCGTGCCGTGGCCGCCGATAAACTTTGTCGCCGAATGCACCACGATGTCCGCGCCGTGCTCTATCGGTCTTATAAGATACGGCGTTGCAAAGGTGCTGTCGACTATCAGCGGAATGCCGTGCCTGTGGGCGATATCGGAAAGAGCCTCGATGTCGATAACGTCCGAATTGGGATTTCCGAGCGTTTCGGCATAAACAAGCTTCGTATTGTCCTTTATAGCCGCTTCAACCGCTTCAAGGTCATGGGGATCGACAAATGTCGTTTGCAGACCCTGATCTGCGAGAGTGTTGGTAAAAAGATTGTACGTTCCGCCGTAAAGATTCGCCGAGGAAACGATATGATCTCCGCTCCTTGCGATATTCTGCACCGCGAAGGTTATCGCCGCAGCTCCCGTAGAGGTCGAGAGCGCAGCCGCGCCGCCTTCGAGAGCGGCTATTCGTTTTTCAAAAACGTCCGATGTCGGGTTCATAAGTCTGGTGTAGATATTTCCCCCTTCGGTAAGTCCGAAGCGTCCCGCCGCCTGAGCGGAATCCTTAAAAACGTATGAGGTCGTCGCGTATATCGGTACGGCTCTCGCATCGGTAGCGGGGTCTGGCGTTTCCTGACCGGCGTGGAGCTGAAGCGTTTCAAATTTATAATTGCTCATTTTCAATTTCTCCTTTAATATATGTAAAAAATTTTGTCAAGTCAAAAGGGCGTTATAAGCGTCAACACATTCGCAGTATTTTCATTTTTCAAATTCTCCTTTCGCGTTATATCCTATGGTCTAAGTATATCACTTAATTCCTACTTTGTCAATAGGTTTAGGAGAAATTAATTGCATTTTGTAGCCTTACCCATATTTAACTAACATTTTCACACATTAATATATATTTTGAACAAAAAATCACGGCAGGTCAGCTCAGCCGTGCCGTGATCATCAGCGATCAAGAACGCTTATTCGTCCTCCTTGTTCTTAACTATCTCTATCGCTTCGTTTATCTGCGAAAAGCCGTAGCCCTTCCGCGCGAGCGCGCCCTTGAGCTTTTGCATAAGCGCCCTGTCGGACGGGTCGAAATACTTCATGTACTTTTTTTCGATAAGCTCCGCCGCGCGTTCTCCCGCGCCGTCCTCATACGGCAAAACAACGCGTTCGATGATCCCTGACGGTATGCCCTTTTCGCGCAGCCTTTGCTTTACGCCGAAAACGCCGAGCAGCTGCCTTTCAAAATACTTCGCCGCAAGAGCCGCCGCATAACGGCTGTCGTCGATAAGTCCGCGCGCGGCGAGGTCGTCGGCTATCTCAAAGCAGATATCCTTATCGTAATTTTTCATAAGCTTTTTGACAAGCTCGGAATAGGAATGATCCCGATAATCGAGCAGATACAGCGCGCGCTCCCTGCCGCGCCGCAGCGTGTCCGCGCGTATTATCTCGCTAAACGCGCTTTCGGGTATCTCCATATTATCTTCAAGCTGAAATTTTCTTACCGTCTCAAAGCTTATAAAAGCGTTTTCGCCGTCGCCAAAAATTATCCGCGCGGTGTTTCCCTTATATTTTTCAATGCGCTCTATCTTTTTAGGCATAAGCGTTTATTCGCCGAATTCGGAAATATCCACCGGCGCAAATTCCTCAAAATCCTCGTCCGCGCTGACGGTGAGATCGGGCATATCGTTTGCTTCCTGCCGCTTTTGCGTACGCTCTGCTGCTGCGGCGGCTTTTTTCTCTATGCTCTCGTCGTTTTCATCGGCGTCCGTACCGAGAGAAGCCGGAAGCGGCGTGTTTGCGTCGGCAAGCTTCAGCTTTATCTTTTCTTCGATCTCTTTCATTATATCGGGGTGTTCCTTCAGGAATTTTTTAGAATTATCCCTGCCCTGACCGAGCTTTGTTTCCTCATAGCTGAACCATGCTCCGCCCTTTTTGGCAATGCCGAGGTCTACCGCGAGGTCGAGCACCTCTCCGGTGCGGGAGATACCCTGACCGTAGATTATATCAAATTCGCAGACCTTGAACGGCGGCGCGACCTTGTTTTTGGATACCTTTACCCTTGTGCGGTTGCCGATGATCTCTCCGTTGTCCTTTATGACCTCGCCCTTGCGTACGTCGAGACGCACGGAGGCGTAGAATTTCAGCGCGCGTCCGCCGGGAGTGGTCTCCGGGTTGCCGTAGATAACGCCTATTTTTTCTCTTATCTGGTTTATAAATATCGCCGCGCAGTTCGACTTGGCAAGCACGCTGGTGAGCTTTCTCATCGCCTGCGACATAAGCCGCGCGAGCTGTCCTACATGAGCGTCGCCCATATCGCCGTCGATCTCCGCCTTCGTTACCATAGCCGCTACCGAATCGACAACGAGACAATCTATCGCGCCCGAACGCGCGAGAGCCTCGGCTATTTCAAGAGCCTGTTCGCCGCTGTCGGGCTGTGAAACGAGAAGGCTGTCTATATCCACGCCGAGATTTTTCGCATAAATAGGGTCGAGCGCGTGCTCGACGTCGATAAACGCCACCTCGCCGCCCAATTTCTGCGTTTCCGCGATGCAGTGCAGAGCGACCGTGGTCTTTCCCGAGGACTCCGGTCCGTAAAGCTCTATGATCCTTCCGCGCGGTATGCCGCCGATGCCGAGCGCGTAATCGAGCGTCATAGAACCCGTCGGTATCGCCTCAACGTCGAGCGCCTTGTTTGAACCGAGCTTCATTATCGCTCCCTTTCCGTATTTTTTCTCTATGACGGCTATAGCCGTTTCAAGAGCTTTCTTTTTTTCCTCCGCGTCCGTCAGGTCGACGACCGGCTTGGCTTCCTTTTTCTTTTTTTCCGCCATTTATTAATTACCGCCTTTCAAATATTTGTATTTACTCTATCCGCCAATCTATAGGCTCAATACCGTTTTCCGTCAGAAATTCGTTTACTCTGCTAAAATGCCTGCACCCGAAAAATCCGTTGTAGGCCGAATACGGAGACGGGTGCGCCGCCGTAAGCTGCGCATGGCGCGGCTCGGTGATGAGCGGCTGCTTAGCCTTAGCGTTTGCGCCCCACATTATAAAAGCGACGGGCGCTTCGCGTTCGTTGAGCTTTTTTATAACGGCGTCGGTAAGCTGCTCCCAGCCCATACCCTTATGAGAATTGGGCTGCCCCGCGCGCACGGTCAGAACGCTGTTTAGCAGCAGCACGCCCTGCTTAGTCCACGCGGTAAGCTCTCCGTGGTTTGGTATCGGTATGCCGAGATCGTCGTTAAGCTCTTTAAAAATATTGCAGAGCGACGGCGGCGGCTTTACGCCCTTTTTCACCGAAAAGCAAAGCCCGTGCGCCTGCCCGGGACCGTGATAAGGGTCCTGCCCGATAATTACCGCCTTCACGTCCTCGAACGCCGTGTATTTGAGCGAATTAAATATGTCGTACATATCCGGATAGACCGTATTCCGGGCGTATTCCTTTTTAAGAAATTCTCTGAGCTTAAGATAATAGGGCGAGGTAAATTCGTCCTTTAGGAGCTCGTCCCAGCTGTTCCCAATATGCACCATTTTCACATACCCGCCGCGCCGGCAAGTCCCGCGACAACTATTCCGATTATCATCGCCGCGGCTATAGCGAGCATAACTATCCTCAAAAAGAGCGGCTTATCGCTTTTTTGTCCCGACTTCTTTTCTGCCATTTGTTCCTACGTCCTTTCTTTCAGAATATTGATACAAATATAATTATAGCATATCGCAGCAAAAAAAACAAGTACGTTTTCCAAAAAAATATTTTTTTGCTTTTAAGGCTTGCAGGACAAGGGAAAATATGTTATAATAAGCAAAAGCAAAAAATATGAAAGGACGTTTTGATCTATGAACATTGCGGCTGCCCAGTCGGGAGGACCTACCTGCGCTATAAACGCATCTCTCGTAGGCGTTTTTTCGGAGGCGTTAAAGACCCCGCAGATAGACGCGGTATTTGGTTCGATAAACGGCATAGAGGGTATAATAAACGACGATCTTGTCGACCTAAAGCGCATGATACGCACTAACGAGGATATGGAGCTGTTAAAGCAGACTCCCTCGACGATACTCGGCTCCTGCCGGTATAAGCTGCCGGATATAGAAACGGACGGCGCGGAGGAGCTTTATCAAAAAATAATCGCCTGCCTTGACCGCCACAGGATAGAAGCGTTTTTCTATATCGGCGGCAACGATTCTATGGACACGGTGGAAAAGCTGTCCGAATACGCGCTTAATATAGGCTCGAGAATACGCTTTGTCGGCATACCCAAGACGATAGACAACGACCTCCCCGTGACAGACCATACCCCCGGCTTCGGCTCTGCGGCAAAATACGTCAACGTCACCGTTCAGGAGATAATCCGCGACAGCTCGGTCTATTCGATAGATTCGGTCACGATAATAGAGATAATGGGCAGACACGCCGGCTGGCTCGCCGCGTCCACCTGCGTTCTGAGGACGAACGATGAGACAGCTCCCCACCTCATCTACCTCCCCGAGTCGGATTTTGACGCCGATAGATTTTTAGAGGACGTCCGCGCCGAGCGCGCCAAGCATAAGGCGGTCATAGCGGTAGTTTCCGAGGGCATAGAGCTTGAAGCGGGCGGCATGAGGAGCGGCATGGTGGATAATTTCGGACACAAGTATCTTTCGGGAGTCGGAAATGTTTTGGAAAATCTCGTCCGCGAGGAAATAGGCTGCAAGGTGCGTTCTATCGAGCTGAACGTAATGCAGCGCTGCTCCAGCCATATCTGTTCGGCGGTGGATATAAGCGAAGCCGAACGTATCGGCGCAGCCGCGGTGCGCGCGGCTATGGAGGGAAAAACAGGGGTGACGATGGTCTTTAGGCGGCTTTCGGACAAGCCGTATGTGGTAACTATCGAACCCGCCGACACCTCCCTGCTTGCAAACAAGGAAAAGCTTTTCCCGAAGGAATGGATAACCGCGTCAAAAAATCAGGTCTCCGACGAAGCGGTGAAATATTTTCTTCCGCTCATAATGGGAGAGGTGAACATCGCCATGAAAAACGGTCTGCCGCTGCACTTTAAAATTCGTTAGTATTTACGAAATATTCATTAAAACTTTGACATTTGTTCACGGTATACCCGCCGTTAAAATGATATAATTAGATAAATATATTTTTCAGAGGAGAATTTTAACAATGAGTTCACGAAAAATTTATTCTCTCGACAGCTCCTGGCATTTCCGTTACGGCGAATTCGATCCCGGCGTCGGAAAAGATCAAGGCTCCGTCTACGGCTCGTCAAAAGCGGGCGGCTGTCCGGGCGTTCCGCAGCCGGATTTTTCCCCGGAGGGCTTTGAGCGCGTTGACCTGCCGCACGACTGGTCGGTAACACTGCCGTTTGATGAAAACGGCTCGCCCTCGTGGGGCTACAAGCCCAAGGGCAAGGCCTGGTACCGCAGACAATTCCTGCTCGGAGACGAGCACAAGGACAAGCGGCTGACGATAGAATTTGACGGCGCGGCAAAGGACTGCGAGGTCTATTTCAACGGCTCGCTGCTCAAACGCCACCACACGGCATACGCGCCGTTTTCCGTTGACATAACCGACCGCGCGTTCTTTGACGGCGTGCCCAACACGCTCGCGGTGTTCGTTGACGCGGACGGCTGGGAGGGCTGGTGGTACGAGGGCGCGGGTATCTACCGCCATGTAAGGCTGGTCTCGACCGAAAAAGCCTCCGTCGCCCAATACGGAATTTACGCAAACCCGCGAAAGCTCGGCAGCGGCGAGTGGGAATGCCCGGTGGAGATAACGTTAGAAAATACCGGCTATACCGACAATGCTGTTACGGCGGAATGCGAGATAAAAGACCTTTCGAGCGGTTCGGTGATATTAAAGGACAGCAAACGCCTTGCGATACCCGCTCAAGGCTCCGCGGTACATACCTTTGACTTTGTAACAAGCTCTCCGAAGCTCTGGGATATCGAAACGCCGAATTTGTACGAATGCACCGTGCGCCTTAGTAACGGCGATGAGCAGAGCGTTCGGTTCGGATTCAGAACGCTTTGCTTTGACGCGCAGAAGGGATTTTTCCTAAACGGCAGAAGCGTCAAGCTTTACGGGACCTGCAATCATCAGGATCACGGCGGTATAGGCGTCGCCATACCAGACAGCGTTCACGAATACCGTATAAAGCGGCTGAAGGAAATGTGCACGAAC
Source organism: uncultured Ruminococcus sp. (assembly GCA_947589205.1). Classification (GTDB taxonomy): domain Bacteria; phylum Bacillota; class Clostridia; order Oscillospirales; family Ruminococcaceae; genus YE71. The sequence continues at coordinate 10,592 of CANQCJ010000006.1, forward strand.
GCCTACCGCTGCGCTCACGGTATGCCGCATTCGGAGCTGCTCGACGTATGCGACCGCGAGGGTATGCTCGTAATGGACGAGAACCGCAGCTTTGAAACGAGCGAAGAGTCTCTCGAAGCGTTAAGAACGATGATACTGCGCGACAGAAACCACCCGAGCGTCATAATGTGGTCTATCTTCAACGAGGAACCGCTCCAGGGCGCGCCGCAGGGCAAAAACATGGCTCGTAAAATGCGCTTTGAGATAAACCGCCTCGACCGCGGCTTAGGCAGAGCCGTAACGGGCGCGATGAACGGCGGAGTTGAAAGCGGCGATTCGGCGGCGCAGGTATTAGACGCTGCGGGAATAAATTATCAGTTGGGAATATACGACGCTTTTCACGAGGCTTACCCGAATATCCCGGTAGTCGGCACGGAAACGACCTCCGCGTTCTCTATACGCGGCTGTTACGAGACCGACCCCGAAAGACATCTTGTCGCAAGCTACGACGACGAGTCCGCCGACTGGGGCAATACGGTGAGAGAGACATGGCAGTGCCTTAACGCGCGGGAATTTGCCTGCGGCGGATTTATGTGGACGGGCTTTGACTACTTAGGCGAGCCCACGCCGTATACATGGGGCTCGGTGTCGAGCTTTTTCGGAATGATGGACGTCTGCGGCTTTGCAAAGGACGCGTTTTATCTCTGCAAGGCGATCTTTTCAAAAGACCCGGTGATACATCTTCTCCCCCACTGGGATCACACTCCCGGCGAGACCGTAACGGTCATGAGCTGTACCAACTGCGAGGAGGCCGAGCTGTTTTTAAACGGCGTTTCACTTGGAAGAAAGCCGGTGGACAAGCTTTATCAGCAGCGCTGGCAGGTCGCTTTTCAGCCCGGAGAGCTTAAGCTTGTCGGCTTTAACGGCGGCAGAGAGGTTTGTTCGGCGATACAAAAGACCCCCGGAAAGGCTAAAAGGATCATCATAGAATCGGCGAACGCAGGCGCGCTCACAAGCTCAGACTGCGCTATCGTGAATTTCACGGCGGTCGACAATGACGGAATTGAAGCGAGCAGATCCTGCGAAAAAATGGAGATCATCATAGAGGGCGGCAGCCTTGTCGGAGCTTCAAACGGCGACCCGAATTGTCACGAAGCGTTCGATTCAAATGAAAGAAGTCTCTTTAACGCAAAAGCCCAGGCGATAATACGTCCGAATAAGGACGCGGCAGCTCTCAGGGTCAAAGCAAAATGCGGAGAGCTTGAAAGCGATGAGCTTGTAATGAGGATCGAAAAAAGCGCGGGCGTTCTGCCGTCGCTTCCTCCGGTAGATATAATTACCGTGACGGGCTGGCGTATCTCGGAGGTAAGCGAGACCCGCCCCGACCCGCTCAAAGAATACGCGGGAAACGACATGAACAGTCTTAAGCCCTACCTGCCGCAGCGCGGAGACGGCTCTTACATGAAGGACTGCGAGGGAAAATATGTAATGCTTCGAGCCTGCGCGGATATTCCGGAGAGCATAAACGGCAAATCTCCGGTGATACATTTTCAGCAGCTTTGGGGTCAAGCCGAGATATATCTTAACGGTAAGGAGCGGCTGAAAATAAGCGGCGGCTGGGGCACGCCCGCCGATATAGAGCTTGACAAAAACGATGCCGGAAAATGCGTTATAACGCTTATAATAAAATGTACGGACAAAAACGGCGGCGGTCTTACGGCTGACGCGGTAATAAGATGATCGGTAATAAAATAAACAGGAGGTAAAAATATGGAGCTTTACAAGGTACACATGGGAAAAGCCAAATGCGCGGTGGATCTGGGAGACGGTTCGGAGCGCGGAGAATATGTAGATCAGGACTATATCCTGCACAAGCTCGGCAGACCGCACAGAGGCGTCAGCCTTATGTACTGCTACTATCCTCTCGACAAGGAATGGCCGGGCAGGATAAGCGAGGTCTGTAAGGATATGGAGGTCTCCTTCCAGTGGGACTATCCGTATGACGATTATTTCACCTACAAGGGCGGCTTAAACGGAAGCACCGAGGACGAGCCGTTCAATTACATGAGAGACGTTCGCCGTCACGGTCAGGACGTCGTGCTTACTCTCACGATAGACCCCAACGTTACCGACGAGCACCTTATCGCTATAGCGAAGGACTTAAAACCGTTCGGAAGAATGATGCTGAGGATAAACCACGAGGCTACCGGCGACTGGTTCTCGTTCACAAAGCGCACGAGCTATCAGGGCGTCGCGGATTTCTACTGCCGCTTCAACAAAATTTTAAAGGAATACGCGCCGAACGTTTCGACCATACTTTGCATAGGCGGCGTTGAGGACAAGAGCAAAAACGAGATAACTATGGAAAAGGAATTTTCACGGGCGGTAAAGGAGACCGATATCTGGAGCGTCGACAAATATATGGCTCTCCACTGGGGCTGGCCGTATGACGTTGCGGAAAAGGGCGGCAATTCTCACAGCCGTTCAAGGGTCTCCGATACATACGAGCTTACAAAGCTCTCCTACAAGCGCTTCTGCGAGATAAACGGCGGTGCGAGCAAGCCGATGGTGATGAGCGAGTTCAACGCCGACGGAGACGTTACCGGTCCGTACGATCAGGCTGAGATGGTCAGGGAATTTTGCGATATGCTGAAAGCCGACCCTGACGAATGGTTCTCGGCGTTCACCTTCTATCAGTTCCGCGACCGCGGCAGACTGGGGCTTGAAATAGAAGACCCCAACAATGCTGACTGCGGCATCGAACAGCCGGTGCTCAAAGCCTACAAGGAAATTATCCACGACGATTTCTTCAAGCCGTCGATGACCAGAGGAGAAGCCCTCACCCTGCCCGCAAGGCTGCGCTGGGGCGGCTCGGAGGACGCGGAGGGCATCGAGATACCGCTGCACTTTGACAAAAACCCGCACTTCTGCGAGGTGACGTTTGACGACGACAGCAATCTCATGATGGAAATAAACGGCAGATGGTTCTACAAATCCCCGAAAGCCAAAACGATAGACCTCATGAGCGCGTTCTACGAAAAGCCGCTCGACGGCGAAGCCGACCTGACGCTCAGAATTTTCGCGCCCCCCGCAAGCGGAGAAAACGACCTGTCGTTAGAGGACGGACTTACCAACAGCTACAGCGTTATAACAAAGCTGCCCGATATACGCATACGCTTTGAGCCTGTAGAAAAATAAACCAAAAGGAAGCAACAGAAAATGAATCTTGATTTTATAAGAAAGCTGCCGATACCGCAGGAGATAAAAAAGCAGTTCCCGTTGAGCGAGGAGCTTGCCGCGGTCAAAGCCGCGCGGGACGCTGAGATCGCGGACGTGTTCACCGGCAAATCGGACAAATTTATCCTGATAATCGGTCCGTGCTCCGCCGACCGCGAGGACGCGGTGCTCGAATACACCTCCCGTCTCGCGAAGCTTCAGGAAAGGGTAGAAGAAAAAATAATAATTATCCCGCGCATATACACCAACAAGCCGCGCACCACCGGAGAGGGCTACAAGGGCATGATACATCAGCCCGACCCGAGCAAGAGCGAGGATATGCTTGCCGGTATAATCGCGATAAGAGAGCTTCACACCCGCGCTATCGCCGAGACCGGACTTACCTGCGCCGATGAAATGCTCTATCCTGAAAACTACAGATATTTGAACGACCTGCTTTCATATGTGGCGGTCGGCGCGCGTTCTGTCGAGAACCAGCAGCACCGCCTTACCGCAAGCGGATTGGATATCCCGGTAGGCATGAAAAACCCCACCGGCGGCGACCTCGGGGTAATGCTAAATTCGATAATGGCGGCTCAAGGCTCGCATACGTTTTTGTACAGAGGCTGGGAATGCCGTTCTCACGGAAACCCGCTCGCTCACGCTATACTGCGCGGCTATGTCAACAAGCAGGGACACTCGCTGCCCAATTACCACTACGAGGACATAATGTACCTCTATGAGCTTTACAGCGCGCGCGGACTTGCGAACATGGCGGTAATAATCGACACCAACCACGCCAATTCCGGCAAGCAGTACGAGCAGCAGATACGCATCAGCAAGGAGGTGCTGCACAGCTGCAAGCATTCGCCGGAGATACGTTCTATCGTCAAGGGACTTATGATAGAAAGCTACCTCGTCGACGGCTGCCAGAAGATAGGCGAGAACAACGTCTACGGCAAGTCGATAACCGACCCCTGTCTCGGCTGGGAAAAGACCGAACGCCTGGTGCTCGATATCGCCGACACGCTCTCGGCAATGTGATATAATTTACAGAAAATTAACAAATTCGCTTGACAAGCAGGAAATAATATGCTATAATAAATATACCTCTTTTGAACAAGGGGTATATTTTTTTGTGCGTAAACGCACGAAAACACAATCGTTACCTCGGTCGCCGGTTTTTAAGCGGCGGCAGGAGGGAGGCTCGGACTATGGGATTTAGAGGTCAAGTCTGAATTTCGTTCAGACCGCAGAGGCAAGAGTCCGCGAAGCGGACGATTTGAGATCCGCGCCGCAGGCGCACATTGATCTCTAACATCTTAGAAGCGAAGCGTTCTGACTTCTAAATTAATTTTCGTAGTCTTATAACAACAGGAGGTGCCGAACAATGAGAGTTAAGATCACTCTTGCCTGCACGGAATGCAAGCAGAGAAATTACAACACAAAGAAAAACAAGAAAAACGATCCGGACAGACTTGAGATGAAAAAGTACTGCAAGTTCTGTAAGAAACACACTCTTCATAAAGAGACCAAGTGATCCGGGGGTGAGCTTTTAAAAATGGCGAAAAAGGCTGATCCCAAGGAAGCTAACACCAAAAAGGCTTCCAAAAAGGAAAACGCTCCCGCCAAGAAAAAGGGCGGGATAAAGAAGTATTTCAGAGATCTGAGATCTGAGATCAAAAAGGTAGTCTGGCCGAGCAGAGAAAAGGTAGTCAACAATACCGGAGTGGTGCTTGCGGTAATAGTTGTCGTGGGTCTTTTCCTTTTCGGCATAGACACGGGTCTGAGCTATGCGGTAAAAGCGCTGCTCAGCATAGGCGGCTGAACGCTTATTTCAATTTTTCGGAGGGAATATGCAAATGGCTGAGGAAGCAAAATGGTATGTTATCCACACCTATTCGGGATATGAGAATAAGGTCAAGGAAAATATTGAAAAGGTCGTTGACAACCGCAATCTTCACGATCTTATAAGAGAGATAAGGATCCCTATGGAGAGCTATACCGAAATAAAGGATTCTAAAACGGTAGAAGCGGAAAGAAAGCTGTTTCCGAGCTACGTTATGGTGAAGATGATATTGACCGACGATTCGTGGTATATCGTAAGAAATACCCGAGGAGTCACCGGATTCGTAGGTCCCGGTTCAAAGCCGGTGCCGCTTTCGGAAAAAGAGGTAGAGGCTCTGGGAGTCGATACCGTAACACGCACCCTTGAGGTAAGCTATAAGGTCGGCGACACCGTCGTCGTAACGACAGGCTCCTTTGAGGGCTTCACAGGAAAGGTATCCGCAATAGATCTTGAAGAGCAGACGGTCGAGGTAATAGTTTCTATGTTCGGAAGAGAGACCCCGGTCAGCCTGCCCATATCGCAGATCAAGGCGGAGGATTAAAAAAGTGGGAGAGTTGATCGCACAGCTCGCCAAACCACAGAATTTTTGGAGGTGCGAATTACTATGGCACAAAAAGTAGTAGGCATGATAAAGCTTCAGATCCCCGCAGGAAAAGCAACGCCTGCGCCCCCCGTAGGTCCTGCGCTGGGTCAGCACGGAGTAAACATCATGGCGTTCACAAAGGATTTCAACGAGAGAACAAAGAACGATATCGGTCTTATAATCCCCGTTGTAATAACGGTATACGCCGACCGTTCGTTCACGTTTATAACGAAAACTCCGCCCGCAGCGGTCCTTATCAAGAAGGCGTGCAAGATCGAATCCGGTTCGGGTACGCCCAATAAGACCAAGGTCGCGAAGATAAGCCGCGAACAGGTACAGAAGATCGCGGAACAGAAGATGCCGGATCTCAATGCGTCAAGCATCGAATCGGCGATGAGCATGATAGCAGGCACCTGCCGCTCTATGGGCGTTGTCGTAGAGGACTGATTCATGCGTTTAACGGTGGGAGGATCGGTCAGCTTTTTTAAAGCGTCCGAGCTCCGTCATTACCACTATAAGGAGGATCATTTATGAAACACGGAAAGAAATATACCGACAGCGCAAAGACTGTCGATAGATATAAGCTTTATGACGCACCCGAAGCCCTCGAGCTTGCGGCTTCCTGCGCAAAGGCTAAATTTGACGAAACGATCGAAGCGCATATCCGTCTCGGCGTTGACTCGCGTCACGCGGATCAGCAGGTAAGAGGCGCGGTAGTTCTCCCCAACGGCACGGGCAAAAAGGTAAGAGTTCTCGTTTTCTGCAAGGAGGACAAGTTCGACGCCTGCAAGGAAGCCGGAGCGGAATATTACGGCGGAATGGAATATGTTGACAAGATCTCCAAGGAAGGCTGGATGGATTTCGACGTCGTTATCGCGTCGCCCGATATGATGGGCGTTGTCGGCCGTCTCGGTAAGATCTTAGGACCGAGAGGTCTCATGCCTAACCCCAAGGCAGGCACTGTTACTCCCGACGTAGGAAAGGCAGTCAGCGAGGCTAAAGCGGGTAAGATCGAGTACAGACTTGACAAGACCAACATTATCCACTGCCCCATCGGAAAGGCTTCCTTCGGCGCAGCCAAGCTCGAGGAGAATTTCAACACTCTCATCGACGCTATCGTTAAGGCAAAGCCTGCCGCCGCTAAGGGACAGTATTTAAAGAGCATCGTTGTCGCTTCGACAATGGGCGTCGGCATCAAGGTAAATTCCACCAAGTTTGCCGGCTGATATTTTCTGAAAAAAATTTTGCGGCTCATGCTTTTTCGGCGTGAGCCGTTTTTTGCGTTTTAAAATCCCGTTTGACAATAGTTAAAAAATGTGCTATAATAAAAAAAGCTCATTTCTAAACGGAGGAAAGAACGAATGAAAAAAAGAAAAGATCGTTTAAGAATAGACATAATACTGATAGTTTCCGTAATGATACTGCTTGTGACCTTTTTTGCTTATATGCTCGATACGCCGCTTGAGGAGGTGCTCGAGGAGGAGCGCGGCAGCGGGGTCATCATAACCCATACCGAATCGGCGGACGAGAAGTGAAAGTTGTTAATTGGTTAAAACCGACTTGTGCAAAGTAGCTAAAACGATCAATAACTTGTTGTTTGATTTGGCACTTGACAAGAGCGGCAAAATACTATATACTTGTATACGGCGGCGCGATGACCACAATATGTTGCGCAGCCATAAAATGTAAGAGGTCAAAAAACCGCGCCGCAGGCGCACCTTGGTCTTAACCGCAGGTCCGGACGCTGACCTCTTACCTCTAATATCTAACATCTAAAAGGTGGCGTTCAAAATGATCGTAAAAATACAAAAGCGTGACGGCAGACTTGTCACGTTCAATATCGAGAAAATAGCGCAGGCTATATATAAAGCTGCCGAGAGCGTCGGCGGTTCGGATTATGAGGAATCGCTGCAGCTTGCCGGCAAGGTCGGCGACCTGCTTATGGAAAAGGGACTAAACAAGCCGACGGTAGAGGAGATACAGGACTGCGTTGAAAAGGTGCTTATCGAAGAGGGTCACGCTTCTACCGCTAAGTCCTATATACTTTACCGTTCCGAAAGAACGCGCGCAAGAGAAATGAACACCCGCCTTATGAAGGTCTATGAGGATCTTACCTTTAAGGCGGCTAAGGATAACGACCTTAAACGCGAGAACGCCAACATCGACGGCGATACCGCTATGGGTACTATGCTCAAATACGGCTCTGTCGGCGCAAAGGAATTTTACGAGATGTATGTGCTCGACCCCAAACACGCCAAGGCGCATTCGGAGGGCTATATACATATCCACGACCTCGATTTTTATACCCTTACGACTACCTGCACGCAGATAGACCTCACAAAGCTTTTCAATAAAGGCTTCTCCACCGGTCACGGCTTTTTGCGCACACCTAACGATATTTCCAGCTACGCCGCTCTCGCCTGCATAGCGATACAGTCCAACCAGAACGATCAGCACGGCGGTCAGTCGATACCCAAATTCGACTACGATATGGCGCAGGGCGTCAGAAAGACATTTGCGCACAGGTACAGAGACAATATCCACCGCTCGCTTGCACTGCTTGCAAACCTGTCGGATTCTATGGAGATCTCCCGCAAGATCGCCGATAAGATCTTAAAGGAAAAGGGTCTCGAGCCGGTGCTTGCCTTTAATAACGGCTACGCCGAAGCGGAGCGCGAATATCTTCTCGCTTTCGCCGACGAAAAGACCGTCGCCAAAATACAGCAGTTTGCCTACAAGACATCCGTCAAGGAGACCGACCGCGCGACATATCAGGCGATGGAAGCGCTTATACATAACCTGAACACCATGAATTCCCGCGCAGGAGCGCAGACGCCGTTTTCCTCGATAAATTACGGAACGGACACGAGCGTTGAGGGAAGAATGGTCATAAAGAACGTGCTGCTCGCTCAGGAGGCGGGTCTCGGCAACGGCGAAACGCCTATTTTCCCGATACATATTTTCAAGGTCAAGGAGGGCGTGAACTTTAACCCCGGAGAGCCGAACTACGATCTTTTCAAGCTCGCCTGCCGCGTTTCTGCCAAACGCCTTTTCCCGAACTTCTCGTTCATAGACGCGCCGTTTAATCTGCAATACTACAAGCCGGGCGATCCCGACACCGAGATAGCCTACATGGGCTGCCGCACAAGAGTTATCGGCAACGTTTACGACCCGGAAAGAGAGATCGTCACCGGACGCGGAAATCTGTCGTTTACTTCGATAAATCTTCCCCGCCTCGGAATACTCGCCGACAGGAATATCGGCAGCTTCTTCGACAGCCTCGATGAAATGATGGATCTCTGCATAGACCAGCTTCTCCACCGTTTCAGGATACAGTGCTCCAAAAAGGTCAACAACTTCCCGTTCCTGATGGGTCAGGGCATCTGGATAGACAGCGAAAAGCTTCAGGCTAACGACACGGTCGAGGAGGTGCTCAAGCACGGCACGCTGTCGGTCGGATTTATCGGTCTGGCGGAATGCCTTGTCGCGCTTACCGGAAAGCATCACGGCGAATCGGAGGAATCCCGCGCGCTCGGCTTGGAAATAATCACCCACATGAGAGAGCGCATGGACGAGGAATCAAAACGCCGCGGACTTAACTTCTCGCTGCTCGCCACCCCCGCCGAGGGACTTTCGGGCAGATTTGTTAGGATAGACAAAAAACGCTTCGGAGAAATAAAGGGAGTTACCGACAGGGATTATTATACAAATTCCTTCCACGTTCCGGTATATTATCCGATAGGAGCGTTTGAAAAAATAAAGATAGAAGCCCCCTACCACGCCCTCACGAACGCGGGACACATAAGCTATATAGAGCTTGACGGCGATCCGCTGAGCAATCTTTCGGCGTTTGAAAAGGTCGTAAGGTTCATGAAGGAGCAGGGTATCGGCTACGGCTCGATAAACCATCCCGTCGACCGCGATCCCGTCTGCGGCTATACCGGAATAATCGGCGACAAATGCCCCAAGTGCGGCAGAAGCGAAGCCGAGCACCGCAACAGCGCACACAAGAGAATGAAAAGGATAAGCTGCTGCGATTAAGGGGTAATAACAATGTCCGATGTAAATTTCGAGCATTACAAGGTTTTTTACTACGTTGCTAAATACAGAAACATAACCTCCGCCGCGCACGCGCTTTTTCTCTCCCAGCCGACCGTCAGCCGCGCAGTTGCGAATTTGGAAACGGAGCTGGGCTGCCGATTGTTCGACCGTTCAAAACGCGGCGTGGAGCTTACTCCGGAGGGTTCACAGCTTTTTAAACACGTCAGCGTTGCCTGCAAGCACCTGTTCAGCGCGGAGGAGGAGCTTGCGCTCATGCGCCGCGACACTATCGGCATATTGCGTCTCGCGGTGAGCGACGCGGCGTTTATCGACAGCATAATTTCCCGCATAAGCCGTTTCCACGCGCTCTACCCGGCGGTACACCTAAAGATAGACAACATGACCACATCGGAAATGATAGAAGCCGTACACAACAACGTCGCCGATATGGCTTTAGCGACAACTCCGTTCAATACGCTCTATGAGCTTAACGTAACAGAGCTTTGCGAGCTGACGGATATCGTTGCAGCGGGAAAGCAGTACCTGCCGTTTAAGGAAAAACAGCTCTCCCTCGCCGAGCTTAACAGCTTCACGCTGATAACTCTCGAAGAGGGCAGTGCTACGAGAAGATTTTTCGACAACCTTTTCAGACGGCACGGCTTGCTTATGAAGCCCGCGATAGAGCTTGCTTCTATCTCGCAGATCCTGCCGCTCGTCAGGAGCGGACTGGGTATCGGCTTTGTGCCGGAGGTGCTCGCCAAGGACGACCTCGAAGCGGGCAGGATCATAAAGCTCGATATAAAAGAAGAGATCCCCGCACGAAGCGTTTGTCTTATTTCCGACGCCGACAGCGAGATAAACGATATCATGACCGCGTTCACCGCGCTGCTGACCGGCGCAGCGGAAAATACTAAGCAATAAGGAGCGAATATTCATGAAGGTTTTAATGCTTAACGGAAGTCCTCATGCCAACGGCTGTACGTTCACCGCGCTCGATGAAACAGCGCGCCGGCTTGAAAAAAACGGTATAGAAACGGAGATAGTCCATGTAGGCAAAGAAGCGGTGCGCGGCTGTGCCGCCTGCGGCTTTTGCGCCAAAAACGGCAGGTGCGTATTCGACGATATCGTAAACGAGACCGCGCCGAAATTTGAACAAGCCGACGGACTTGTGATAGGCTCTCCGGTCTACTACGCTTCTGCTAACGCCACGCTTATAGCCGTACTCGACAGGCTTTTCTACTCGACCTCGTTCGATAAGACGATGAAGGTCGGCGCGGCAGTGCTTTCGGCAAGGCGCGGCGGCATAACCGCAAGCTTTGACGAGCTTAACAAGTATTTCACGATAAGCGGAATGCCGATAGCCTCCGGGCAATACTGGAACGGTATCCACGGCAATTCCGCCGAGGAAGCCAAGCAGGATCTCGAGGGCTTGCAGATGATGAGAACGCTTGCGGACAATATGGCGTTTCTCATAAAGTCGATAGCTCTGGGAAAGGAGCGTTACGGTCTGCCCGAGCGCGAGCCGTTTGAACGGACTAATTTTATCAGATAAAAAAACTGCCGCCGGAGCGTTCAGACCTCCGGCGGTTTATTCTTTTCCGCTTCACGCTTTTCGACCTTAGCGGCAAGCAGGCGGTTTATTTTTATTCCGACAAAAAGCGCGGCGGCGGCAAGCAGTACCATGGCTAACGCCGAACGCGGACTGACCTCGCCGAGCTTTCCGCCGATAAAGGTCTCTATCAGCATTTCCGGCGCAAGCCCGAGCAGCGAGCCGACAAGGAAAGGCTTTAAGGGAATATCGAGCGACCCGTAAAGCAGACTCACCGCATCGTTGGGGAGTACCGTGACCGCCCGGGCGGCATAGGAAGCGAAAAACGCGTTTTTCTTAGCAGAATCCACAGTGTCCTGCGCCTTGGGATATTTTGAAATTATCCTTTCAGCCGCCTCCGAGCCGGAAATTTTTCCGACATGGTAGGGGATAACAAAGCTTATCGCCATTCCCACAAGATTTACGATAACGGCGACGGGATATGGATAAACGTGTCCTGCGGCGATGAAAAAGATCGTCGCGGGAAAAACTATCGAGAGCGATTTAAGCGCGTAAAAGCCCCACAGCACGATCGCCGCAAGAAAAACGTTGTGCGGAGTGTAAGCGAGCACGTCCTCGATATCGGCTTTGGAAAAAAATATCAGACAGACAACAAACAGCACGGCGGTCACAGCCGCGGGCAGCAGCTTCAAACGCCTTTTATCCTTTTTCATTTTAAGATCTATCCTTTCATTAGACAAATTATAGCACAAAAACAGTATTTAGTCAAGCGTTAAAAAAAATATTTTTCCGCAAGAAATTTTTTTGATCATTTTTATTCAAAAAGTACTCAAAACGCTTGATTTTAAAGGTATTTTTAACTTTATGAAGGCGGAAAATTGTTTAACAAAAAATTAACCGGTGTATAACAAAATATTTGATAAATAGCGTTATAATGATTAGACATTTTGTTTAAAAATTTGTTTGAAAATTAGGAAAGGTGGTATGCGCCGTGTTTCAGCTTCAATGGATATGGCACAATCTGAAGGGCTACAGAGCGGTGTACATAACGGCTCTCGTGCTCTCTCTTATCTGTAATCTGCTGTACCTCACCACGCCGTATTTCAGCGCGCAGATAGTGGATATTTACATCAACAACGAAAACGCGGCGGCTAATCTTGCAAACGACCGCCACGGCTTCATCATGCTGCTTGTCGGAATGATAGGCTTTACGTTTTTGAGGACAGTCATGCAGTATGCCTGCAACATGACCTATGAATATTCCTCGCAGGGCATGATCTACAAAATAAGAAATCATCTGTTCAACTGCATTCAGGAGCAGGATATGGAGTTTTACGACAAGCACCGCACCGGCGACCTGATGACCCGCGTCACCGGCGACCTCGACATGATACGCCACCTCGTTTCGTGGGTATTTAAGGGCATGGTGGAATCGCTGTCGCTCTTTACCGCTTCGATGATATACTTTTTCTCGATAAACTGGAAAATGGCTCTGCTGCTTTTAAGCGTTACGCCGTTCATCTTTATTGTAACTATCTTCCTTCGCCGCGTTACACGCCCTATCTATGTAGATCTGCGCGAACGCCTTGCCAAGATGAACACCGACGCACAGGAAAACATTTCCGGCAACCGCGTTGTAAAGGCTTTCGCAAGAGAGGACTACGAGATAGAAAAATTCGGCGAATCAAACAGAAATTATTCCTCGCAGAACAAAAAGGCTTCGCTGCTCTGGCTGAAATTCTCCCCGCTTATGGAAACGCTCGCTAATCTGCTGTCGGTGATAATGCTTTTGGGCGGCGGTATCTTCCTGATAAAGGGCACGCTGACAATGGGCGAATACGTCGCGATATCGGGACTTATCTGGGCTATCTCCAACCCGGTAAGAAACTTAGGCGTTTATGTAAACGACCTGCAAAGGGCTATGGCTTCGGCTATGAAGATAATAGAGGTATACTATTCCAAGACAAAGATAGTCGACAGAGACGATGCGGTGGAATTTGACGGCAGACTTCACGGGGATATCGAATTTAAAAACGTAAGCTTTGCCTATGACGGCAAGACCGTGCTCAAAGATATCAGCTTTAAAATAAAAGCCGGCGAGACCGTCGCGATAATGGGTGAGACCGGTTCGGGCAAGACTACGCTGATAAATCTTATCCCGCGCTTTTACGACACCGCCTCCGGCAGCGTTCTCGTCGACGGAGTGGACGTGCGCAGGCATCATCTAAAGCATCTGCGCCAAAATATCGGCATGGCTACACAGGACGTACTGCTTTATTCGGATACCATCGACGGCAATATCGCTTACGGCGTCCCGGAGATGAGCGAGGAAAACGTCAAGGTCTATGCACAGCTTGCGGCGGCGGACGAGTTTATCGACAAAATGCCGGACGGCTACGATACCCTTATCGGAGAACGCGGAGTAGGTCTTTCGGGCGGACAAAAGCAAAGGATCTCGCTTGCCCGCGCGCTTGCGATAAGACCCGCCGTGCTTATCCTCGACGACACCACATCGGCTGTAGATATGGAAACGGAAACGCACATACAGAACAGCCTTAAAAATCTCGATTTTGACTGCACGAAAATAATCATCGCGCAGAGGATCTCTTCGACCAAGGACGCGGACAAGATCATCATTTTAGAGGACGGACAGATCCGCGAAATGGGTACGCATGACGAGCTTCTTGCCAAAAAGGGATACTATTACGAGGTATTCAAGCTCCAGAACGAGGGCTTTGAAAAGGAGGCGGTATAGCTCATGGCGCGCAACAGATACGACGTTGACGAAACGCTCGAGACCCCCTTTGACTTCCGCCACCTGAAAAGATCGTTCGTCTACATGAAAAAATACCGCGTTAAAATGATAACAGCGTTTATGCTGAGCGTTTTCGCGGCGATAAGCGGACTTTTAGGGCCGCTGATAACCAAATACGCCCTCGACGTCACCGTTCCCAACAAGGACATAAAGCAGCTCGTGCTGCTCGCGGTGCTGCTGATAATCTCGGCGGTCATTTCGATAGCCTTTTCAAATATCCGCGGCAGGATAATGACGGTAGTCGGTCAGGACATAATCTTCGACATAAGAACAGACCTCTTCGCGCATTTGCAGGAGCTTCCCTTTCAGTATTACGACGACCGTCCGCACGGAAAAATACTTATCCGCGTGGTAAACTATGTAAACTCCGTCTCGGATATGCTCTCAAACGGCGTTATAAACGTTATACTCGAATTTCTGAATATGCTTTTTATAATGCTGTTCATGTTTTTTGTGGACGTTAAGCTGTCGCTCGTCGTTCTAAGCGGTCTGCCGATATTTCTGCTGGTCATGTTTTCTATCAAGACTAAGCAAAGAAAAGCATGGCAGGACGTTTCAAACAAAAGCTCGAACCTTAACGCCTATTTGCAGGAAAACATCGTCGGCGCAAGGATAACGCAGATATTCACCCGCGAGGAGGTAAACGCGGATATCTTCGACCGCCTTTCAAACAAGCACCGCAAGAGCTGGATGCACGCCGTTACCTTTTCAAACCTCGTATGGCCTGCGACGGACGATATCTCCACCTGCGTGCGCGCGGCGATATTCTTTGTCGGACTTCTGCTGCTGCCAAGCGGCGCTGCGACCCTCGGAACGGTATCGGCAATGACCAGCTATGCTTCCAGCTTCTGGCAGCCGATAATGAACCTTTCCAACCTCTTCAACAACTTCATAAACAACATAGCCTATCTCGAAAGAATTTTTGAAACGCTCGACGAACCGGCTACTATCAGCGACAAGCCGGACGCAAAAGAAATAGGCGATATAACCGGAAACGTTGAATTTAAAAACGTGACGTTCGCTTACGAGGAGGGCAAGACGGTGCTCGAAAACCTCTCGTTCAGCGTAAAAGCCGGAGAGAGCATCGCGCTCGTCGGTCCTACCGGCGCGGGCAAATCCACGATAGTTTCTCTTCTCTCGCGCTTCTATGACGTCAACAGCGGAAGCATTACGATAGACGGAAAAGACATAAGCCGTGTGACGCTCCGGTCGCTGCGTTCGCAGATGGGCATAATGCTTCAGGACAGCTTTATTTTCAGCGGAAACATCGCCGACAATATCCGTTACGGAAAGCTCGATGCAAGCTATGACGAGATAGTCGCGGCAAGCAAGGTCGTCTGCGCGGACGAATTTATCAGCGAAATGCCCGACGGCTATGAAACGGAGGTAAACGAACGCGGTTCAAAGCTCTCGGGCGGACAAAAGCAGCTCATCTCCTTTGCAAGAACGCTGCTGAGCGACCCGAAGATACTCGTGCTCGACGAAGCGACGTCCTCGATAGACGCGCGCACCGAACGTCTGCTCCAGCAGGGACTTAACAAGCTCCTCGCCGGCAGAACGTCGTTCATTATCGCTCACCGCCTTTCCACGATAAAAAACTGCGACAGGATAATGTACATAGACAACAAGGGCATTACCGAATGCGGCTCTCACGACGAGCTTATGGCGTTAAAGGGCGATTACTACAAGCTTTATACGTCGCAGCACATATAAAGGCAATACCGCACGAAGACCGGCTTACGCCTTTGTACGCCGGCTGCTTGCACTTTTTCCGCCATATCGCACAGAGACTCCTTGAAATACAAAAGTATTCCCGCGTCGTCTCTGCACAATTTGTCGAAAAAATTGACTGCGCATCTGACGAACAATCTCCGTGTGGTCTTGCCTAAATCTTTCTCCTCCGAAATTTCGGGGGAGAATTTTTTATCATTTCAAGGTATTGATTTTTTTAAAATAATGTGCTATAATTAAAACAGTGTTTTATCAGTGTAAAAAAGGAGTGTTAAAAATGTTGATAAGTACCCTTGTCGCCGCAACGGCGGGTTATGTGCTCGGCACTCTTATCGGAACGCCGATACCTCTGCGCGCGGACGTTTTATGCGGCAGACTTTGCAGTATGCTTGCAGAGAGGATCGACGCGAAATATCAGGACAGTCCCGGAGGAAGGCACGCCGCTGGCACGGCTTATATCTGGTCAGCCGCGCTTATAGTTTTTCTCCCGACGCTTATCATTCTTGCGCTGCTTTATACGTTTATCCCCGTGCTTGCGATACTCGCCGACGCGTTCCTCTGCTGGTCGCTCGCCGACATAAAAGGGATAGGCAGAACGGCTTCCGCCGCCGCAAGAGCCGTCAGAAACGGCAATCTTCCGAGAGCTTCAAAAATGGCGCAAAAGCTGAGCGGCGAAAGCTGCGAGGGACTTGACGCGGATAACATCGTCCGCGCCGCCGTTGAAGGCACAGCCGACAGAAGCGTCGACGTTATCGGTGCGATACTTTATATGCTTATCCTCGGCGCGCCGCTCGGTCTGCTCTTTAAGGTCAGCATTGCCGCCTCCGCGGTCGGTCATGATTACGGTGAAGATTTCTCCGCCCCCGCAAACAAGCTTAGAGACGTTATGTACTACATACCCGGAAAGCTTGCCGCCGTTATAATGCTC
>CANQCJ010000007.1 GCA_947589205.1 uncultured Ruminococcus sp.
GTGTGTTCCTTTCGGCCTCGTTCAGCGGCTTTTCGGTTTCAAAAGTATCGATGTTTTCCTGTAATTGGCGGTCATCTGTCTGCCTGACGGCGCGCCTATTTCAAAGGTAGAAGCGACTAAGAGCTACGGTGCGGAGATCTGCCTTGTAAAGGGCGTTTATGACGACGCCTACAACGAAGCGCTGAGATTAAGAGACGAAAAGAATTATACGTTCATTCACCCGTTTGACGATGAATACGTCATAGCCGGTCAGGGCACTATCGGACTGGAGCTTATGGATCAGATACCCGATCTCGACGCGGTGGTAGTTCCGGTCGGCGGCGGCGGACTTATTTCCGGCGTGGCGTTTGCGATGAAGTCGCTCAATCCGAAAATAAAGGTGTACGGAGTGCAGGCTTCCGGCGCGCCGAGCATGGTAAATTCGCTCAAGGACGGAAAAATAGAATGCTTGGACAGCGTTTCGACGATAGCGGACGGAATAAAGGTAAAAGAGCCGGGCGAGCATACCTTTGAATATTGCAGACAGTTTGTGGACGACGTTGTGACCGTGACCGACGACGAGGTATCCTCCGCGATACTCGCGCTGATAGAGCAGCACAAGCTGATAGCCGAGGGCGCGGGCGCGGTCTCCGTTGCGGCGGTGATGTTCGACAAGGTCCCGGTAGAGGGCAAAAAGGTCGCCTGTCTCGTTTCCGGCGGAAACATAGACGTTACGATACTTTCAAGAGTAATAAAGCGCGGTCTGTTAAAATCCGGACGCACCGACACTATGGCGATACAGCTGGAGGACAAGCCGGGACAGCTTCAGGCGGTGTCGGAGATACTGGCGACACACGGCGGAAACGTTGTTTCTATACATCACGAGCGCGCAAGCGAGGACAGCGATATCACCGACTGCATTTTACGCATAGTCACCGAAACGCGCAATTTCGAGCATATCAAGGAAATAAGAGACGCTCTTGCGGCGGCAGGCTTCAAGATCGTCAATAAATAATAAAGGAGAGTAATTAAAATGGCAGAAACTGTTTACACAAAAAACGCGCCCGATGCGATAGGACCTTATTCGCAGGCAAAAAAGGTCGGAGGATTTGTTTTCACCTCCGGACAGATAGCGATAGACCCCGCGAGCGGAAGCGTTGAAGCGGACACTATCGAGGGACAGACCGAGCAGGTCTGCAAAAATCTTGCGGCGCTTCTCGAGGCCGCCGGAACGGACATCACTAAGGCGGTAAAGACGGTATGCTTCTTAAAGGACATGGGAGATTTTGCGGCGTTCAACGAGGTGTACGCAAAATATTTCACATCGAAGCCCGCGCGCTCCTGCGTTGCCGCAAAGCAGCTTCCCAAGGACGTACTTGTTGAAGTCGAGGTCATAGCTGAGGTGTAAAGGCAATACCGCACGAAGACCGGCTAACGCCTTTGTACGCCAGCTGCTTGCATAGATCTCGCCATCTTGCACATAGACTCCTTGAAATACGTCAGTATTCCTGCGTCGTCTCTGTACAATCTGGCGAAATTTCTGACTGCGCATCTGACGTACAATCTCCGTTCGGTATTGCCTAAAATTTTCAAAAAATAACCACTTGAAAAATTGAGGGTGGTTATTTTTTATATACGAAAGGAAAGTCTCTGAAAAAATGCATGGTTGGCAGATAAAGAGAAAGCTTACAGCCGAAACTCATTCGGCGGAAAAATATACCTTTATATTTTTAAAATGGGTAGTGATATCCGCAGTAACGGGAGCGTTCGGCGGGTTTATCGGCGGACTTTTCCACATGAGCGTAAACGCCGCGACCGAGGTGCGATCAATGCACCCGTTCATAATACTGCTGCTGCCCGCTGTGGGCGTTGTCATAACCTGGATATACCACATAAGCGGCTTTGACAACGACGGCGGCACTAATTTAATTATAAATTCGGTGCGCACAAAGGATCACGTTCCGCTGAGAATGGCGCCGCTGATATTTGTTTCCACCGTGCTGACCCACCTTGCGGGCGGTTCGGCGGGAAGAGAGGGCGCGGCATTGCAGCTCGGCGGAAGTATCGGAAACCGTATCGGCGAGCTTTTCAAGGTAAAAAAAGAAGATATGAGCATATCGGTGATGTGCGGCATGAGCGCGCTGTTTTCCGCGCTTTTCGGCACGCCGCTGACAGCTTGCTTTTTTGCTATGGAGGTAATAAGCGTCGGCGTCATCTACTATGCGGGACTTGTGCCGTGCATGACGGCTTCGCTCACCGCTTTCGGTATCTCAAGGCTTATGAGAGCCGAACCGACGAGATTCGACATTTCCGGACATATACCCAAGCTCGGCGCATTGGTGATACTTAAAGCCTGTCTTTTCGCGGTGGTATGCGCGGCGGCGAGTATAGTTTTTTGCGTTATGATGAAAACGGTCAGAAAGCTTTTGACGGAAAGGATAAGCAATAAATACCTGCGCGCGGCGTTCGGCGGAGCGGCTGTGCTGCTGCTGACCTTTATAGTGAGGAGCTATGATTACAACGGCGCGGGAATGGATGTTATCGAGCGCGCGCTTTATCAGGGTCAGGCAAAGCCGGCGGCGTTTTTTCTGAAGATGATATTCACCGCGCTGACTATCGGCGCGGGCTTTAAAGGCGGCGAGATAGTTCCGACAATGTTCATCGGCGCGACGTTAGGCTGTTCGGCAGCCCCGGTCTTTGGTCTCGACCCCTGCTTCGGAGCGGCTCTCGGCATATCCGCGCTGTTCTGCTCGGTAGTAAACTGTCCTGCCGCGGCGATATTTTTGAGCTTAGAGCTTTTCGGCGGCGACGCAGCGGTCATTTTCGCGGCGGTCTGCTGTGTAAGCTATATGCTTTCGGGCTATTACGGACTTTATTCAAGCCAGAGGATAGTTTATTCAAAGCTTCACACGAGATATATAAACAGAAAAGCAAAGTAGCTTTGATAGGGGGAGACAGCTATGAAAGTAAATATCTATAATGATTACAAGCTTATGGGCGCATTGGGCGTTGAGCTTTATTATAAAAGGATCAAAAAAAGGCGGCGTATACTCTGCACCATACCGCTCGTCCTGCTGCTTGCGGAAGCGATAGTGTACGGCATTTTAGGCTGGGCGTCATATATTGCGCTGCTTTACGCTGCCGGTGAAAGGTCTCCTAATTTTATCGCGGCAGGGGTCATGCGCTTTGCCGCATACGCGGTCTGCGCGGTAATGCAGTCGACAAACGACCGAAAGCTGACGATAAGCGGCGCGGTCATAATGGCGGTCTATACCTTTATAGGCGAGCCGTTCGCCAAATGGTGTCTGGAATTGGACGGCGGCATAGACTTAACAACGATAATACTTTTCGTCTTTTTGCTGACAGCTACGTATTTTCATCTTAAATACACAAAGGAAGAGGAATTTATCCGCGCTTTGCCGGAGGAGTATAAGGATTTTAAAAAAGAAGCGGAGAAAAAGACCGAGACCGCTGTAAAAGAGGCGGCAGAAAAAAACGTTGAAAAGACCGACCATGTTGTCTATGACAAAACCAAGACCGAGCAAGTGCTTTCGACCTTGCCAAAGCGTTCCTATGAATCGTATAAATTCAAGCAGGACGAAATGGACGAGATCGACGAGAGCTTTGAGGGGGATATAAAAAATTCCGGCAGGAGCTTTAGAAAACGTCCGCGAATGAGGGACGCGGGGAACAAATTTAAAGGGGATATAGCAAGAAGCGCTGACGTACAAGAATACGTCACGCAGGACGAGATAAGTCTTGACTATGCGGGTGATATAAGTCTGAGCCAAAACGCCGTTGACAGGAGCTTTGCCAACGACATTGAGGAAGTCATAGATACCGAGGGTCGAGGGGAAAATTAAAATTTTATTTTTGACGATGCTTTACTTTTTTGTAGAGTGTCGTCTTTTTTTATGCCTTTTTTCGCATGGAAAACGCTTTTTCTATGTAAATATAAAAGCCTGCGGAAGCGTTCGGGAGCTTCGGCGGGCTTTCTTGAAACAAGATATTTTGTGAAAGAACTCTAAATAAAAAAATCATATATAATAGTATTATAACAAAAAAATAAAACAAATTCAAGCAGTAAAATCAAAATTGTCATTTTGTACAAAATGGCAATGAAAATTTCGTGGAGGTATACAAATGGAAAGAATATCAACATACTGCCGAAAGGACGGACGCTGGGAATGCCGGGTCATTTTGAGCGCAGAGGGCAAAAAGCGCAGCTATCGTTCATTTTACGGCAAAACCAAAGAACAAGCGGAACAAAAAGCCGCCGGTTTTTATAAAACGCAGAGCGAAGCTGTTGAAGAAGCTGCTTTAACGCAAATAACGGTCGGGGAGCTGACGGAAGAATGGCTTTTGAGCAATATCCCGAGAATAAAAGCGTCCACGGCGGCAAATTACCGCATGAAAGCGCAAAAGCATATTCTCCCCGCGTTCGGCAAACGCCAATGCAGCGCGTTAAAAAGCAAGGATATCAGCGCGTTTATCCAAGACAAGCTCGATTCGGGACTTTCCCCGAGATACGTTTCGGATATCATAGTTTTGTTCCGTTCGATCTTCCGATATGCGCAAAGAGAATATAATATCCGTAACGTACTTGACGGTATAAAGCTCCCCAAAAAGACCAAGCCGGAGGTGCGTATACTCGACAGCCGCGAGCAGAAAATTTTAGAGCGTTATATTGAAAAAAATAAGACTCTCGCGACGCTCGGCATAGCTCTTTCGATGTATATGGGCTTGCGTATCGGCGAGTTATGCGCGTTAAAATGGCAGGACATAGACCTTGAAAAACGCATTCTGACCGTCAGCCGCACTATCCAGCGCATACAAACGCAAAATTCCAAAGCTAAAACGATGTTAGTCATAACAGAACCGAAAACCGCCTCATCAAAGCGAAGCATACCGATACCCGAATGCGCGGCAAGGGCTTTAAAGCTTTTCCGAGACCGCCCGGACAGATACGTTTTGTCCGGCAGCGAAAAGCCGGTAGAACCGCGCACCATGCAGTATCGCTTTGCGAGGATATTAAAAAACGCAGACCTGCCGTCAGTGCATTTTCACAGTCTGCGCCACCTGTTCGCCACAAACTGCATAGCGTTGGGCTTTGACGTAAAAACTCTCTCGGAGCTTCTCGGTCACAGCTCCGTTGAAATTACGCTCAACAGATACGTTCATTCCTCGATGGAGCGAAAACGCGCCTGCATGGAACTGATAAAGCCCGCGGCGTAACGTCATTTTCCCGTCATTTCGCCGTCATTGCGCATTTTAAAACTTAATATTTTCGGGGGATCGAACGGGGGCTTCGTAAAATATCTTGTTTCAAGAAAGATCTCGCAAAATTTTTGAGCGTTTGACAAATTTTAGATATTGCAGTTTCTTGTAAAGGAGTGTGCAGATGATGAATAGGATCGTAAAAAGGATCGCGGCGGGTTCTATGGCGGCGGCTATACTTGTCTCTGCGGTCGGAAGCGATGCTTTTACCGGACTTTATGAAGAAAAAATTTATGCGGCGGAATCTACAGACAGCACGATCAAGAGATTAGGACGGTCTACCGGCTTTGACAATTTGGAACAGGACACCGATAAGGATACGGGCAAAACCTACTACAACACCGGCTACGGTCTTCATACCAATAAAACTGCGAGTGTGGCGGAGGGTTCTACCGACGGCAGGACCTTCGACGTTGACCTCGAGTCTTGGTATGTCGGCGAAAACCCCGTTGACGTTGCAACTATCCTCGACGCGTCCGGTTCTATGGCTTGGACGGTGGATACGTTGGAGCCGTTGGATATTGATTATGATTGCTTCAACGATTATGAAAAAGAGCATAGTGTAACTATAAATACTTTTGCAGATCTACAGGGAATTCAAGAGGACAACGAAGGTTATCTCCCGCAGGAAATTGTTGACCTTATTTTAAAACCCGGCAATACCGACGACACCAAGCTAAGCTACGCCGGTTATAAATACTATGTCTATGAAGACCGCTCGGCGGTTTCGGAGTTTGTACCCCTCGGCTACTGGGACGGCGGAGAACCTTCTGGTGCGCTTGAACCTATTGGATATTATCCGTTTAACGGGTCGTTGGAGAATGAAATAAACGGTGATTCGGCTATACTTATTAACCACGCGGAAGAGGGCGGTGAATTTGATAGTGAGAAAACGCCTGTTCTTCCGGTTTCTCCGACTGCAATTGAAGGTGATACTGGTTCTATTGATTTATCTAAATCAATAGAAAAAGGTGCTTTATTGCTTGATGTAAATGCAGCAGATACGTTTACTATAGGTATGCGAATAAAATCATCAACACAGGGTGCAAATGGTTCAAAATATAGAGATGTTCCATTAGCGTATATTGGAGATGAAACGGGTAAGAATTATATATATGTCTATAGGCAAGGCGGAACTGATGCAAGAAAAATAATAATTAATATATGCAATAATGGAACAAAGAAAAATAAAGCAATCGAATTTTCAAGCGTATTTACAGATAATAGCGATTGGAATAATATTATTTTATCTTACAATGGAACAACTTTGAATGTAAACATATACAAAAATAATGCAAGTACAGCTTTTAAAACTGGTACATATACTTTAACAGATTTTAATACCGAAAATTTTAGAATTATAATCGGCGAAGAGTTAAGCGAGAACACTTTACCATATTCTGATGTTAAATTGACAGCATTTTGTGTTTATAGTGAATGTTTAAATGATAGTAATATCTCCAAATTAAATCAATATATGAAAAATCTGAGCGGTTTAAAAGAAAACAATATTACCGACAGATTAACAGCATATTATGGATTTGATAATTGCTCATTAGAGAATGAAGTGTCTGCCGATAAAGAATCAATACAATTTATCGAGCAGCCAACGCCGGGTTCGGGTGGTAATGTCGTAGGTAAAGCTTTAGATCCTGTTCCTGCTGAACCTGTTTATTCAAGCAATTCTCTTAACGTAACACAAACGTCAAAGCTTGGTTCTGTATTGCTTGACGCAGTTCCTAAAAACGATGGTGATTTTACCATTTCTTTTAAAATAAAGAAATCGAATAATGACGATAGCAATAAAGAAAATGGAATAGCTCAGATAATGTATCTTGGTGATGTGGACACGAGCGAAAAAGATTATTATCATATTGCAAGAAACTGGCAAATAAAGGATTCAGAAGGCAATAAAATTGAAGGCATTAATGATGACAGACATTTAAGATTCCATGATAAAGATACGAAAGAAAATACGGCAATAGTCAGTGCAGAAAAAGTATTTGAAAATACTGACTGGAGGACTGTTACATTTGTAATTGATGATGAGACTATAACATCATATGTAAAAGAAAAGTCTTCTACATCTCCTAAATCAGGTCTTACTAAATTAAAAACTACAGACATTAACATCATAATAGCTGGTTTGGTAGAAGAATATACCGGTTCTGACATTCTCCTTGACGATCTCTACGTCTTTGACAAAGCCTTGGATTCTGATGAAGTAAAACGTTTATCTGAAGGTAAATTATCAGAAGACCCCGTACCTAAATCCTGCGGCGGCTACCATGCGACAAAAAGTGACGGAGTTAATGACATCGCGCAGATTTCCGAAGGTCTTGCCGGAAATCCCGATGATGAAGCACGCCGCGGTTGGTACTATGTAAACTCGCATACAACGTGGGCAGATGTTGAGGGCTGTCTGGCGAGCGGTAAGGAGTATATCGGTATACAAAAGGATCAGAGACTTGGCGAACAGTTGACAGAAGACGATGTTACACTTGACGAAGATGAATCAATAGCTGCCGTTGTTACAACCGAAATCGCAGACGATAATAAAAGCGTTGCCACCGTGCCGAGCACCTGGCAGGCGGTCTATGACAAATATCATGATGAGGTTGACGCTAATCCGGAAGCAAAGCTGGATAGTATAATAACAGATGAACAAGAACGAAAATATTATGAAAATTATGAGAGCCTTAAAAAGGGCAATGATGATAAACCATATGAATATAACGGCGCTGAACGCAGCATACAGTTTTATGTAGACTCACAAGGATATCTGCGCTGCTTCTTCAATACCGGTGATACTTCGTGGAAGAAAAGCAACGGTAAATGGAGCTACAGTCCCCGCACATTCTGCTCGTTGGTTTATCAGAAAGAAGAGATACAGCAGACAAAATATGAAGCACTTAACGGCGCGTTGAATACGTTCTATCAAAACCTCGCGGAAAAATCCGATCTTTCTAATACGGCGATAGTTCGTTTCAGTACGGTAAATGCGGTATCACGGATAACTAGTAGTGATAAAACTGAGGAAGATAAAAATAAGAAAAAAGCTGCTACCAACACAAACCTTAAGAAGCTTATAATGGAAGAATGGACGAATTACTCGGACGAATATACAAATGCTTCAACGGCAAGAAAAGACTATTTACAAAATCTTCTGATACCGGCTCCGGGCGAATCGGCTGTGCCGACTGATCCGGAAAGTAAAGAGTACCCCTATGTAATGACCGGCGGTACATACACATGGACAGGTCTAAAAGCGTTCTATGACAATATGGTAAACAATGAGGATGACACAACAGTTAAAGATATAGCTAATGATGCCCGTGATAAGTATCTTATCATATTCACAGACGGACGCGACAACACACAGGACTACAACGTTGATGAAAATGGCACACCTAATTATAATACCGGCAGTACTTTTAAAGATACAAAGTATGTAAATAATTACAATCCTTACGCAGACGACACCACTCATAGGGTTGGTTTCAGTTATGATGGTAAGGTGTATAAACCGGATAATCATACCATTAAATATGACGGCGACCTTGCCGAAGCATGGGCAGACAAGCTCAAAGATGAAGGCTATACTATCTACTGTGTAATGATGGCGACCGGTTCTATTTCCCCGACAGCGAATAAAGCGGAGTATGAAAGAGCATACAATTTCATGAAAACTCTCGCCGGAAGCAAGGAAGAAACAGATTTTGACAATCAGATCATCGTTGTTGACCCATCGGATAAAGACGGCAAATCTGTTACAGACGCTTTCGAGCAGATCCTCGAGCAGATCCAGCTCCCCCGCAAGGACTACAACGTTCAGGACTACATCGACCCGAGGTTTGACCTTGTGGACAAGAATAACGTTGTGTTGAAGCTCGGCGCGGGCGGTGTTATTACGAACAGTGAGGGCGAGGAGATTAAAACTGTCGGAGATATTATTGATGCTGCTGAAGGTACAGACCCGAAAACTTTAGGCTATCCCTACACCCCGATAGAAAGCGAAATGGTAAACCGTGAGCCGGATTCAAAATTTGAGGACGGTTATAACAATGGTGACGATATCGGCACAGGCTACATATTCTACGATGACGACAAGGATATGTACTATCTGCGTTGGGAAAATCAGGTAATACCGATGGAGGACGAAGCGTTTAACACGAATGAGACAGAGACTGCTCCCAAATACCTCGACGTCTGGAGCGCGACTATCCGCTTAAAAGCCAAGGACGATTTCATCGGCGGCAACAACATTCTGACCAACGGCAACGAAGCCGGCGAAAATCTCGTCTACAGTGACGCGACCATCGAAAACATCGACAAGGGCAAAAACTACGAGCTGTACGGATTTAAAGATACTGATTTAAAAGAAATAGCCGGCAAGGAACAAGTCCCCCTGCGCAAAAAGCTGGAAATTCTTTCCGGCACGAACCGAAAGATAAACGCAGTCGATGCAGACGGCGTTTCGCAGGCGGTCTACGGCAACGGCATAGACATACCGTCCTCGGGCTTCCCGAGAACGACCGTCAACGTAAGACTGTTGAAGCTTGACGCGAAAAACCTCAACGATGTTATCTACATGGGCGAAGTCGTTTCACCAACAATGATGCTTGCCGACCTCGAAAATGATTATATGACAGGTTCATATTATTTACAGTATCTGGAAAGATACGCCTACAGGCTTTATGGTGATGAGTTAAACAAAAAGCCGCTGATAGAGCTGCTGAACGAATGGTTGAAGATCAATGATGTAAAAGCATTGGAAAAAACCTTCACCATACCTTACATCTATTTGCCCGACCCGGTTTATGTAGATGATAAACTGCAAACCGATTCAACTACAGGCAGAGTAGAAGTAAGCAACAACACCGGAGCGTCTTGGGATACAACTACCAAACACCTTGACTTCACAGACCTAAATCTCCGCGATGTCACCGGCTTCATTACCTATTCATGGAAGCGTGATGAGGACAGCAAAGAAAAACAGCAGTTAGTGGAAGGTACGACTGATGAATACGACATCACCAAAGAGTATGTTGTAAAGAACACGGATCAGATAAAATACATTCTACAATTAAAGTTCACTCCGTTGAAAGAAAGAGCATTGGCAGGCTTTAGCATTGATGATGAAAAATTTATAACCACAGAAACTACAACAGGTACAGGAGCTTCAGTAGACGACAAATTCTTTGAAGTTAACGATAAAGAATTTGCACCTCGCGTTGAAAAAAAGTGGAAGTTCACCAACCGCACTGAATACCTCCAAGCCATGGTACAAGAAGCAAAAACCTACGAACCGCACGTCATGTACGATGAAACTGAACAAAAATGGGTGCTTGTTGATGAGAGCAAAGAAAGCTTCAAATCGACAGATGCCGTAGAAGCTTATGTCACCAAAGACGAATCGAAACAGACAGTTAAAAATTCGGCAGACGGTAAAGAAAAAGAAGTCATAGACACCGGCGTCTATGACTGGGATAGTGACTACAAACCGACAGCAGGCGATGAGCAGTTAGAGAAAGGCGAAGATAATAACATAAAGGGCTTCTATACAAATTCGCCGAATAATGTAAAATTACTTGCCGCAGATGGTAAGACGGAGCTTACCGATGAAACCGGAGCGTATATAGATGGCGCAGGCGAACCCGTTTCGATAACTGCAAATACCACCTACATCAAAGACGTAGTAAACGGCGCGCTCGCGCTGGAGCTTGTAGTAAACGGAAAGTATCTGCAAGACCCCGATTCACCGCTAAAACAAACCGACAAAACATACACCTTTGAAGCGACCCGCTACTATACAGACCCGAACGACCCATTGCCATATACTACTTCAGACACAATTAACGCAAATGTGGACGGCAAAAAGTATCAGCTGACGTTCAAAATTGAAGATCCTTTGCCTGCTTCACCGAAAGACGGCGAGCTTTACACAATTTGGGCAAAGCTGACGAAAGTTGAAGTGGACGTGGGTACTGGCACAAGCGACTATAAATTAATAAATACAGACCCGGACACCGTTGGCGAAGCAATCAAACCCTATGTTGGTTACGCCGATGAAAAGTCTCTCCCAATAGGCACATATGAAATATCGGCGACCGATAAGGATATGACAGAAGGAACCCCTAATGCTACTAATAAATACTACATCGGAAAAGACACCTCCGGCGGCACTTCCGAAAATGTATTCTTCAAATACCTAAAAATCGACAACGCCCCGACAAGCTATACGCAAGAGAGATTCCCCGAAACCGTTACCGGAGTAAGCGAAGACGCTGTAACAGATACCAAAGACGGCGAGTATCTCATAAAGAACGGTTCAACCGACAACTCCCCGAAGAACATCGCGGAAAGCAGCAGGGTGAAAACGGAAGCCGGCAGTGACACGACCCAGACCCTGACCTTCAACCTCGGTACTGTAGATAAAGACGGCGTAAAGGGCAAAAAGGGCGAAAGCGTTAAGGATAATCCCGATACTGCCAATGATTACGCCAAAGACCGTCTCGGAATTATCCTGCTGTCGGCAGATAGCAACACATTGACTATCTCTAAAAAGGTGGAT
The DNA here is from genome assembly GCA_947589205.1 of uncultured Ruminococcus sp. Taxonomy (GTDB): domain Bacteria; phylum Bacillota; class Clostridia; order Oscillospirales; family Ruminococcaceae; genus YE71. Next base: position 11,831 of record CANQCJ010000007.1, read on the forward strand.
AATACGCCCAATCCTACCGAAAAACAATGGACTTTTAAGATTACTGTTAAGACTGATGATACAGAATGGGCAAGAACAGCTACAACCGATGGAGTAAAATTGCAGTGGTTTGAATTTAATGATACAAGAGACGACTGGGTAGCTCAGACTACTATTCCTGCCGATTATCCGAACGAATTAAAATTTGAACTTGTAACGGATACGACAGACGAGTATACCGCAGAGATTAGCTTTAAGCACAACGAAAAAGTAACCATCAAGGGCTTACCCGAAGGCAAGTGGCAAGTTGAAGAGCTGAATCCAGAAGGTCTCTTCTACTCCGTCCACAACAATGCACACGAGTTTGTCGGTGATGAATGGAAGTATCAAAACACGGCTGAAACAGAGGAATACGACCTCAAGCCCAATTCGTATGTAGACTATATCAATGAAATGCCGTATGAACTCCCCTCCGCGGGCGGCATCGGCAGATACCCGTATATTGCAGGCGGTGCGCTGCTTACAGCCGCAGGCGCGCTGTATTTCGCGGTAAGCCGGGCAAGAAGAAAAAAAGCTGAAGCGGCATAATAAAAAGCTTTCGGGCAGTATGTAAAAGCATACTGCTCGTTAGCATATAGACAGGGGGTGCTGACAGATGGTAACGCTTAAAAGCCACAACGAGGAGACATATAAAAAAATAACCGAAATGTTTAAGACAAGCCGCCGCGTCTGCGCCGTCCAGCCGACAGGCACGGGCAAAAGCTTTCTGATACTAAAGCTGATAGAGGACGCCCCCGAAAAGCTGTTTTTGATAGCCGCCCCCAACACATACGTTTTCGGTCAGATAAAAGACCACGCCCGAGCAAGCGGGGTAAGCCTTGAAAACTGCAAATTCATGACCTATACGTCCATATACGAGCTTGCTTCTCCGGAGGCTCTCCAATGCGATTATCTGATACTCGATGAATTTCACCGTCTCGGCGCGCAAAAATGGAACGAGGGGATAACGCGCTTTTTGAGCTGTCACGAGCAGTGCAGGGTCTTAGGCACGTCGGCGACCCCGATACGCTATCTCGATTCGATGCGCGATATGGCGCGGGAGCTTTTCAGCTCTAACTATGCGGTAAATATGTCCCTCGCCGAAGCGATAGACCGTCAAATACTCCCCCTGCCCGTCTATGTAACGACCCTGTTCAATTTCAGCGGAGAGCTTGAGGAGTTAGAGCGAAAAGCCGCCAAGACCGAAAACCCGCGCCTAAGACTGTTCCTTGCCGGAAAAGTCCAAAAAGCCAAAACGATGATCTCAACTCTCGACTGCGGTCTCGAAACGGTCTTAGAGCGGCATATAAAAAACAAAAGCGGAAAATACATAGTTTTCTGCCCCGACACCGAAAAGCTTCGGGAGATATACGAAAGCTGCACCGACTGGTTTTTCAAAATAAACCGTTCGATACATAAATACTGCGTCTATAACACAAACCGTTCATCGCAGACGGAATTTGACGCCTTTGCCGCTGATAACGACGGCGGCGCGCTGAAGCTGCTTTTCTGCATAGATATGTTAAACGAAGGCATACACGTTGAAAGCATAGACGGCGTTATAATGCTGCGTCCGACCCAATCGGCAAACGTTTTCTACCAACAGTTAGGGCGCGCTCTCTCCTGTTCCCCTAAAAGCCCGGTAATATTCGATATCGTGAACAATTTCGAGACCGGCGACACCGCGAAGCAGTACGAGCAGATAATGCTCTCCGAACGCCGCAGCCGCAGTCCGTCGGAAATGGAGATAGAGTTTGAGATATACGACTATGTGCGCGATATACGCGATATTTTGAACGAGCTGAAAAACACATTTGAAAGCCCGTGGGAATTTACATACGATACTCTTTGCCGATATGTTTCAAAAAACGGCGGTTTCCCGTCAAGAGAAACGGTATTTGAAGGCTTGCGCATAGGCGCGTGGTGCAGCGCGCAGCGTTATCAGCACAATAACGGTATTCTTTCCGAGGAGCGGACGGAAAAATTAGAGCGCATAGGCTTTGTCTGGAACAAAAGGGAAGAAAGATGGCTTCAAAATTTCAACGCCATGAAGCAATATATTCAAGCTCACGGCGCGCCCCCCGACAAGACGTCCGCCGCAAACGACAGCGAAGCCCACACACTTTACGTCTGGCGCATAAGCCAGCGAAACAGCTTCCTGAGCGGAAATCTGACGGCGCGGCAGATAAAGCTTCTTAATGATATCGGCATAAGCTTTTCCCCGGAAACATCAAAGGAAAAATGGCTTAGAAAATACAAGGCGTTAAAAAAATATCTCGATGAATACGGAAAATACCCCACAAGGACGGACGCTAAAAGCGATAATAACGCAAGAATAATTTTTTCGTGGGTAAACGGCTTGCGCGAGCAGTACAAAAACGGTCAGCTCAGCGAGGAGAAAATAAGGCTTTTAGAAAAAATAAGCTTTGTCTGGGATCCGAAGGCGGAGCTTTGGCAGACAAATTTCGAGCTGCTTTGCAGCTACTGCCGCGAAAACGGACGAACGCCGAGCTGCAAAACAAAGATAAACGGCAAAGCGGTCGGGCAGTGGTATCACAAGCTTGTGAGAAAATACGCAAGGGGCGAGCTGGACGAAGGGATAGTTGAAAAATTCGCCGAAAAGAGAATACCGCTCACTGCCGACAAGCAGGACATAGCAAGCAGAAACTGGCTGAAATGCTACTATGCGTTCAGGGAATACTATTCGCTTTTCCACACCCTCCCGTCTGAAAAGGAAATGTACAACGGCGCGTCGATCGGCTGCTGGTATTTTAACGCCTTAAAGGCATACGAGCAGGGCGAGCTAAAGCCCAAAAGAATGGAAATGATGCGTGAGCTTACATTGGCAGTTTAATATTATAGCCGCACTGTTGTATTGATAAATACGGCGGTGCGGTTTTTTTGCAAAATTTTTTGAAAATTATACAAAAAAGCTCTTGCTATTTAAGAAAATTTATGTTATAATAACATATACAGATGTTTTGCACATCAATTTTAATGGGAGAATAAGGAAATGAATAAAGCAATCCAAAATTTTATGATGAAGGGCGTACCCTGTATACGCTTAGAAGCGGACAAGTATTCTGCTGTGATCTCGCCGCTTTACGGCGCGTCGGTGTGGAGAATGCGCGATGAGGTAAACAATATCGAGGTGTTCCGCTTCAGCGATGATTGTACGGCTTCGCAGATAGACGCGGCAAGAGAGATCTGGGGTCTGCCGACGCTTTATCTGCCCAACCGTTTTGACGGCGGTCTGCTAAAGACCTCCGACGGAGAATACCATCTGCCGGTAAACGAGATAAAGCTCAAAAATCATCTTCACGGCTGGGTGCATAAGCGTCCGCACAATATAGAAAACGTCTATGCCGACGATGAAAGGGCGGTCGCGGTGACGTCCTTTACGCATGACGAAAACGACGAGATGTTTGAATGCTTCCCGCTGAAATTCAAGATAAGCTATACCTTTGAGCTTTCAAAGGACGGCTTGAAGCAGACGGTCAGACTGGAAAATCTAAGCGATAAAAGGCTGCCGGTATCTATCTGTACCCACACCTGCATAAACGCGCCTCTCGTACCCGGAACAAAGCAGACCGGTCTGCGTCTCAGCGTGCCGATAGTTGAAAGATGTGAGCTTGACGCGCGCTGTCTGCCGACAGAAAGGCTTCTGCCGCTCGGCACAAAGGATATGCGCTATAAAAACGGAACGATGCGCCCGACGCTGCATATGATCTCAAACGATATGTACACCGCCTGCGACAATGAGCTTGACGGCGAACCGTTTTACGGAGTTGTCATAACCGATAAAATTTCGGGCGTCAGGCTTTGCAACGAGGTGTCTAAGGAATACAAATTCTGGAATATGTGGAACGACCGCGGCTATAAGGGATATTTCTGTCCCGAGCCTATGACGGCGATGATAAACTGCGCCAATCTAAAGCTTCCCGATGATGTAACAGGCTATAAGGAGCTTAAAAACGGTGAAGCGTTTGAATGCCGGCAGCGGTTCTTTACGAAAGCATGAAGCTCTTTGGCGAAAGCCAATTATAAATATTGAAAGGTGGAACTTTTGACATGAAATTCGGTTATTTTGACGACGTGAACAAGGAATACGTCATCACAAATCCAAAAACTCCTTATCCGTGGATAAACTATCTCGGAACGCAGGAATTTTTCTCGCTTATCTCAAATACAGCCGGCGGTTATCACTTCTATAAGGACGCGAGACTGCGCCGTATTACGAGATACCGCTATAACAACGTGCCTGTAGATATGGGCGGAAGATATTTTTACATAAATGACGGCGGAAAGATCTGGTCTCCCGGCTGGTCTCCGGTCAAGGAGGATCTTGACAGCTATTCCTGCCGCCACGGTATGGGCTATACGGTGATAAAGGGCGCAAACGCCGGCATAGAGGCCGAGGTAACGTTCTTCGTTCCTCAGAATTTCAACGGCGAGGTGCAGAAGGTAGTGCTTACAAACACCTCTGCGGAGACCAAGAAATTCAAGCTCTTCTCATTCATCGAATGGTGTCTCTGGAACGCGCAGGACGATTCTACCAACTTCCAGAGAAACTTCAACACCGGCGAGGTAGAGATAGAAGGCTCTACCATCTTCCACAAGACCGAATACAAGGAACGCCGCGACCATTTTGCGTTCTACACGGTAAACGCGGAGATCTCCGGATTTGACACCGACAGAGAATCATTTATGGGACTTTACAACGGCTTTGAAAATCCGCGCGCGGTAGTTGTAGGCAAGCCCTCCAACTCGGTAGCCGACGGCTGGAGCCCGATAGCTTCTCATTGTCTCGATATTAAGCTTCACGCGGACGAAAAGCTGGAGCTTGTTTTCCTGCTCGGCTATGTTGAAAATCCCGCCGATGAGAAATTCAACGCGGACGGCAGCATGAACAAATCCCGCGCTTATAAGATGATAGAGCAGATGGGCACTCCCGAAAAAGCGGACAAGGCTCTTGAAGAGCTTAAAGCCTACTGGAACAGCCTGCTTTCGCAGTATACGGTAAACACCTCTGACGACAAGCTCAACAGAATGGTAAACATCTGGAATCAGTATCAGTGCATGGTAACGTTCAATATGTCGCGTTCGGCTTCTTATTTTGAAAGCGGTATCGGACGCGGAATGGGCTTCAGAGATTCCAACCAGGATCTGTTGGGATTCGTTCACCAGATACCCGAAAGAGCGAGAGAAAGAATACTCGACCTTGCCGCGACGCAGCTGCCCGACGGCGGATGCTATCACCAGTATCAGCCGCTCACAAAAATGGGCAACAACGAGATCGGCGGAGATTTCTCGGACGACCCGCTGTGGATGATACTTTCCACTGCGCAGTATATCAAAGAGACCGGCGACTATTCGATACTTGACGAGCAGGTGCCCTATGACAACGACCCGGCACAGGCGCAGAGCATGATGCACCACCTAAAGCAGAGCTTCTGGCACGTTGCGGAAAACGTAGGACCTCACGGTCTGCCGCTTGCAATGAGAGCCGACTGGAACGACTGTCTCAACCTCAGCTGTCATTCCGACACCCCGGGCGAGAGCTTCCAGACCTATACCTCTCCCAAATACGGCGATCAGAAATTCAGCCGCGTAGCCGAATCTGTAATGGTAGCGGCGATGATGGCGTTTATCGGACCGGAGTATGCTGCGCTTTGCAAGTATAAGGGTCTTGACGACGAAGCGGCTAAGGCACAGGCGGAGATCGAGAAGATGAACGCCAACACCATGAAGTACGGCTTTGACGGCGAATGGTTCCTGCGCGCTTACGACGATTTCGGAAGGAAGGTCGGTTCGCACGAGTGCGAGGAGGGCAAGATATTCATCGAGCCGCAGGGCTTTGCAGTTATGGCGGGTCTCGGCAAGGAGGACGGCAAGGACAAGCTGACGCTCGATTCGGTAAACAAGTATCTTAATTCCCAATACGGACTTGTGCTCAACAATCCTGCGTTTACAAAATATTACAAGGAATACGGCGAGATCTCGACCTATCCTGCCGGATACAAGGAAAACGCCGGTATCTTCTGCCACAACAACGCGTGGATAATCTGCGCCGAGGCGGCTGTCGGAAACGGCGACAGAGCGTTTGAGTATTATTCAAAGATAGCTCCGGCTTATCTCGAAAGCATTTCCGATCTTCACAGAACAGAGCCGTATGTTTACGCGCAGATGATCGCCGGCAAGGACGCCAAGCGTCACGGCGAAGCCAAGAACAGCTGGCTGACCGGTACGGCGGCTTGGAATTTCGTGGCGGTATCGCAGTATATCCTCGGCGTTATCCCCGATTACAACGGACTTAAAATAGATCCGTCTATCCCCCACGAGTGGAACGGCTACACCGCTTCAAGAAAGTTCCGCGGCGCAACCTACAACATAACTATCAGCAATCCCGACCATGTATGCAAGGGCGTAAAGAGCGTTACCGTTGACGGCAAACCCATCGAAGGCAACGTTATCCCCGCCGCTCCCGCAGGCGCGACAGTCAATGTCGAGGTCGTAATGGGATAAGCTTTAATAAGCAAAAAAATTTCCCCCGCCCGGGTGATTTGTTCGGGCGGGGGGATTTGTTTACGCTGTTTTATTTTTGATAGCCGCAGTCCTTGCAGACTCTGCTGGAATTGGGGTTAGTCATGCCGCATTCGGGGCATTCCCATTTACCTTGTGTGGGAACAAAAGAATCCGGACGTTTTTTGCCGCATTTGGCACAATATAAATTGGTGTTTCTCTTTCCGCAGCTGCAGACCCATTCGCTGACAGTTACAGAGGCGTTATTTTTATCGAAAGCTTTTTTGTTTTTATCGGATATATCCTTGCTCGGCTTATAATTGCTGCCGTAAGCAGGCGGCGGTTCATTGACCGTGCTTTTAGAGTGTCCGGCGGTATTTGAATACGGTGAATAATATGACGGTTCCGAGTTATTTGAATTTCTATATAATTTGTAGATATTTTCAGAAATTTCACAAAGCATCATAGTAACAGATATTGCTAAAAAGGAAAAAATAATTCCGCCCATGATAACTCCGAAACCGACCCAACCGCTGTCGCATAAGTCCGCAAGAGCTATTCCGCCTATGACGGAAGCGATTATAGATAATACAAGAAATATCTTGCATACGGTTTTAATTAAATTCGTCCAAAACATAAAAACCTCCATGATTTATGAAATTACCGGATATTATTTTATTACTCTTCCTGCGTTTTTAGTCAAATCGGAATAATTGTTGATCCTTGATTTTTGTATGTCGTTTTTAAATTGACGCTCACTGCATATTTTTAATTTTATAGCGTAGATATTTTCCGATATTTCGCAAAGCATCATCATACCGGCTATACTTAAAAAAGATATCAATACACCGCAGACAAGCACGATAAGACCGAAAAGAAAGCCGTTTTCGGCTATGAAAAATAATCCGCTGATAACGGTTGCAATCAGCATTATTCCAAGTAATATTTTACCGATAGTTTTAATGAAGCTCGTCCAAAACATAAAACCCCTCCCCAAAAAATAAAAAAATTCGCTTTGCAAATAATATTATACTGCAATTTGTTGTAAAAGTCAATACAACAAAACGCAGTATGGTATAATAAAACCGTAAAATCTGCAAAATGCACAAATTACGGAGGGGATATTTGTATATGTTCAATAGGATAAGAGATCTTCGGGAGGACAAGGATATGAAGCAAAAGGACGTGGCGAACGCGCTTTTCTGCTCACAGCAGGCTTACAGCAATTACGAGTTAGGACAGCGCGATATCCCGACCGCCATGCTGATAAAGCTCGCCGAGCTGCACAAGACAAATGTCGATTATCTTCTCGGGCTTACCGATAATAAGACCTATTTTAAAAAGCTGTAGGATAAAAAATCCCCGTCCGGAATTTTTCGGGCGGGGTTTGTTATTTTTTCCTTGCGGGTCTGACGTTTTTATCCGGCGAGATAACGCCCTTTATTTCTCCGTTTTCGGCTTCAAAGGACTTTATGCTTTTTCTGATAAGCACAAGTATCTGACTGTTTATCGAACGCCCCTCATAGTCCGCGATATACCCGAGCTTATCGAGCATTTCCTGCTCTATTCTTATAGATACGCTTTTAATAGCCATGCGGACACCTCATTTTACAATTTGTTTAGATATACTGTATATTTATTATACTCCGATCTGTGATATAATATATAAAAACAGATATACAGTATATCTAAAAAATGAGGTCGATAATATGAAAGCAGCGGTAATAGGTTCGAGAGGCATAACGGACGTTGAACAGATACGGTATTATAAAAGATAAAAAAATATGAATAATTTGAAAAAGCCCTTGACTTTGATTGGCAAAAGTAATATAATAAATATGGTACGCCGACAGCCGGGTCTGTTACCGGCGCGGTATGAAAAAGTAATATTTAATACGGAGGTTTTTAAAAATGGGCAGAGTGTATAATTTCAGTGCGGGTCCTGCGGTGCTTCCCGAAGAGGTGCTTCGCGAGGCGGCAGAGGAAATGCTCGATTATAAGGGCACGGGAATGAGCGTTATGGAGATGAGCCACCGCTCAAAGGCTTACGACGATATAATCAAGGAAGCTGAGCGCGACATCAGAGAGCTTATGAATATCCCCGACAATTACAAGGTGCTTTTCCTGCAGGGCGGAGCTTCTCAGCAGTTTGCGGCAGTGCCGATGAATCTTATGAAGAACAGAAAAGCGGCTTATATCATAACCGGACAGTGGGCGAAAAAGGCTTTTGCGGAGGCGAAGATCTACGGCGAAGCTGTAGCGGTAGCTTCAAGCGCGGACAAGACCTTCTCCTACATACCCGACTGCTCGGATCTCGATATCCCCGAGGACGCGGACTATGTTTACATCTGCGAGAACAACACTATATATGGTACAAAATTCTGGGAGCTTCCCAACACCAAGGGCAAGGATCTTGTGGCGGACGTTTCCTCCTGCTTCCTGTCGGAGCCTGTCGACGTTACAAAGTACGGCGTTATCTACGGCGGCGTACAGAAGAACGTAGGACCTGCCGGCGTTGTTATCGCGATAATCAGAGAGGATCTTATCAGAGACGACGTTCTCGAGGGTACTCCGACCATGCTGAAGTGGAAAACTCAGGCGGACGCGGACAGCCTTTACAACACTCCTCCCTGCTACGGCATATACATCTGCGGCAAGGTGTTCAAGTGGATAAAGAAAATGGGCGGACTTGAAGCCATGAAGGCTCACAATGAGAAGAAGGCCAAGATACTCTATGATTTCCTCGACGAGAGCAAGCTTTTCAAGGGCACGGTAGAAAAGAAGGACCGCTCGCTCATGAACGTTCCGTTCGTTACCGGAAACGAGGAGCTCGATAAGAAATTCGTTGCCGAAGCCAAGGCGGCAGGCTTTGAGAACCTTAAGGGTCACAGGACTGTAGGCGGCATGAGAGCTTCTATCTACAACGCAATGCCGATAGAGGGCGTTGAAAAGCTCGTAGAATTTATGAAGAAATTTGAAGCTGAAAATTCTTGATTTTTTTAAAAAAACGAAAGGCTGATTTGAAATGTATAATATTCAGACTCTTAATAAAATAGCCGCCTGCGGTACGGATATTTTCGACAAGAGCAAATACGCTGTAAGCGACAGCGCCGAAAACCCCACTGCAATAATGGTGCGCTCGGCTAAGATGCACGATATGGAATTTGGCAGCGATCTGCTTGCTATAGCAAGAGCGGGCGCGGGCGTAAACAATATCCCGGTGGACAGATGCGCAGAAGAGGGAATCGTTGTTTTCAACACCCCCGGAGCTAATTCCAATGCCGTTAAGGAGCTTGCGCTTGCTGCACTGCTTATTTCCTCGAGAAAGATCGTTGAAGCCGCAGAGTGGGCAAAGTCGCTCAAGGGCACAGACGACGCGCCTAAGACCGTCGAGGGCGGAAAGGCAAAATTCGCAGGTCCGGAAATTCTCGGAAAAACTCTCGGTATAATCGGTCTCGGAGCTATCGGCGGAAAGATCGCGAACATCGCTATCTCTCTCGGCATGGAGGTAATAGGCTACGACCCGTATCTCTCGGTAGTTTCCGCGCTTCACTTAAAGCCGCAGGTAAAGGTTACCAACAACATCGCCGATATCTACAGCAGCGCCGACTATATCTCTATCCATATGCCCTATACTCCCGCTACCAAGAACACCATCGACGCGGAGCAGATAGCGCAGATGAAGGACGGTGTTCGTCTTATAAATCTCGCAAGAGGAGAGCTTGTAAACAGTGAAGCGGTAGTTAAGGCTATCGCCGACGGCAAGGTGGCAAAATACGTTACAGACTTTGCGGACAACGTTGTTCTCGGTGCGGAAAACGTAATAGTACTTCCTCACCTCGGCGCGTCGACTCCCGAGTCGGAGGACAATTGCGCGATAATGGCTGCTCATGAGCTTATCGACTACATCGAAAGAGGAACGATAAGAAACAGCGTCAACTACCCCGACGCGGAGCTTGCAAAGACCGGAGATATGCTCGTATGCGTAATGCACAGGAACATTCCGGAGCTTATCACAAAGATAACCGCGGTATGCGCGGGAGCTAACATCGAGAATCTTGTAAACAAGTCCAAAAAGGACTATGCTTACACCATGCTCGACATCACCGGTTCTGTCGACGCCGCAGCTATAGAGGCTATCGACGGAGTTATCAAGGTAAGAATACTGTGATCAAAAAATAATTTTGCCGCGGGAGCGTTTTGAAACTCCCGCGGCATTTTTTATTCCGCTTTAAGGCGCGCGGCTTCTTTTTCATCGGGTCTTACAAAAAGAGTTTTCTGATTTGTAAAGATGACCATACCCGGTTTTGCGCCCGACGGCTTTTTTACATATTTTATCAGCGTGTAATCGACGGGCACCTGCGCGCTCTGACGCGCTTTTGAGTGATAAGCCGCAAGGCGCGCGGCTTGTTCTATCGTGGAAAAAGGCGGCTCCCTGCCCGCGCAGCTTATGACCGTGTGAGAGCCGGTTATGCCTTGGGTGTGAAGCCATATATCGGTTTTTTGAGAATCCTTCAGCGTGAGCTTGTCGTTCTGATGATTGTGCCTGCCGACAAGCACCGTGAAGCCGTCGTCGGTGATAAATTTCAGCGGCGGCAGCGATTTAGGCGGCTTTTCCTTTGAGGAGCGTTTTCTCAAATACCCCTGCTCGGCAAGCTCCTCTCTAAGCGCGGCGATATCTGCTTCCGAATCGGCGCGGGTAAGCGAATCGAACACCGAATCGAGATATTCCAGCTCGCGTTCGCCCTGCTCGATAAGTCCGACAAGCATTTTTTCGGCGGTGTCGGCTTTTTTGTATTCCTTGTAATATTTCTGCGCGTTCTGCGAGGGCGTCAGCCGCGCGTCGAGGGGAATGGTGAGCCTTTCGCCGGTATAGTAGTTGTCGCATTCGATAGCCGTCATGCCCTTTTTCAGCGCGTAAAGATTTGCCGTCAGCAGGTCGCCGCAGATCCTCGATCGTTCGCGGTCGGCGCATTCGGCAAGCTCGCGCTTTTGGTTTTCGATACGCCGCGCCGTTCTTTCGGTAAGCGACATCAGCAGCTTGAAAAGATCCTGCGCCTTTTGCTTTATACGCTCCAGCCTGTCGCGTTCAGAATAAAATTCATCGAGCAGCTCGCAGCCGCTTGCGCATTCGCGCGTCACCATAAGCGCGCCGAAGCAGTGTATCTGCGTAAAGCAGAAGTCCTTGAAAAGTCCCTCCGGCGTGCGGATAACGGTGAAATGATATTCCTTGTTTTTCAGCTTGTCCGCTTCGCGGTTTAAAAAGAAGCAAAGTCTGTCAAGCTCGTCCGGTGTGACCTCGCTCACCGCTTTTTCGTTTCCCCTGAGCGCGAAAAACTGCGCCTCCTGTGCAAAGACCGGGGAGATACCCTCTAACGCGTTCAAAAGAACGTTGGCAAGCTTTTTGTTCGGCTGCGAAAAAAGCTTTTCTTTGAGCAGCGCATTGCCGAGACTGTCGAGACGCAGCTTTTCCTCTCTCGGCGGGGCGCAGTAGGTCATGCCGGGCAGCACCGGTCTGACCGAGGACATTTCCGGGGTGACGCGCTTTATGCTGTCGACTATTTTGCCGTTTTCGTCAAAAAGTATGATATTAGAACGCCTGCCCATTATTTCCGCCGCAAGCGTAAGCCGCACGATATCTCCCATTTCGTTTGCCGAATCAAAATCAAAATAACAATGAGAAAAAATTGTACTGCAGATGAAACAGCAAACGGAACGCCGACTTTATTGGGTTTTGAAAAATGCAACGGAAAGAATGTAACATTAAACGCTCCCAATAAAATTGCGCCGAACCCGCAAAAAGCCAGGTTTGCGCTATTTCCCGCAAAGTTTACAAGCATCGATTCCGG
>CANQCJ010000008.1 GCA_947589205.1 uncultured Ruminococcus sp.
GAGTATCGTCTGTCGATCGCGCGGGAAAATACCGATACGGATCACGACCTCGGCAGACTGCAATATAAGGATTCCGCGCTGAGAATAATTTCCAAGCTCGATTCCTCCGTCGAGCGGGAGATCTATGCGCGAAAGCTCGCCGAGGAGCTGGGGGTATCGTATACTTCTATCGCAGAGGAGATAAAAACGGGCGAAAGAAAAGCCTTGAGGAGCGAAAAAAGCAGGGAAGCGTTAAAAGCGGTAAATTTTTCCTCGCGAAACGACAGGATAAACCGTCAGGCGGCGCAGTATCCCGGAGAAGCCGCGGCGGAGGAAATGATAATCGCATATATTTACGACAATCCCGACCAATTTTCGACGATAAGAGAAAAGCTTCCGCCGGAAAAATTTGTGACCGACTTTAACAGGCGGGTATACGAGTTTATTTCCGAGGTCGTTGGAGAAAATAATTCGGTAAGCATGAGTGAAATGAACGTCCGCTTCACGCCGGACGAGATAGGCGCGGTGACGCGGATATTGGAACGCTGCAAGAACGACGGCATAACCTATGAATGCGCGATGGACTGCGTTGAAAGGCTTATAAGCTTCAAGCCGAAGCAGGACGTATCAAAGCTTAACGATGATGATTTCAGAAGATACCGCGAGGAGCTTGCAAGGAAAAGGAAGTAACCGCCGTGAGTGCGGCTGTAATTATAAAAGGAGAGATCGTGATGGACAAGAAGAACATAATGGAAAACCTGCTCGAGCAGGGCAAGTCGAGCGGCAAGCTTACGACAAAGGATATAAACGACGCGCTTGAAAAGATCGACTATGACGTAGAGCAGATAGACCAGTTTTACGAAAGCTGCGAGCAGTTTCATATCGACATTATAGACGATATCATGCCGGACGACGAGCTGGTGCTGATGAATCCCGAGGACGATATTTCGCCGGACGAAATAGATATCGGCTTGTCGACAGACGGTATAGCGATAGACGACCCGGTGAAGATCTATCTTAAGGAGATCGGCAGAGTGCCGCTGCTGACTCCCGAGGAGGAGATACAGCTTGCCGAAAAAATGACGGGCGGCAACGAAGCCGAGGCGGTAAAAGCAAGACAGAGACTTGCCGAAGCGAATCTGCGCCTTGTAGTTTCCATCGCCAAAAAATATGTGGGCAGAGGAATGAGCTTTCTGGATCTTATCCAGGAGGGCAACATGGGGCTTATAAAAGCGGTTGAAAAATACGATTACACAAAGGGCTTTAAATTTTCCACATACGCCACATGGTGGATACGTCAGGCGATAACGAGAGCGATAGCCGATCAGGCGAGGACGATACGCATACCGGTGCATATGGTGGAAACCATCACAAAGGTCAAAAAGGCTTCGAGCCAGCTTCTGCATATGAACGGTCACGATCCCTCGCCGGAGGATATAGCGCAGTATCTCGATATGCCGGTAGAGCGGGTAAGGGAGATAATGAGGATAGCGCAGGATCCCGTTTCGCTGGAAACGCCGATAGGCGAGGAGGAGGATTCCCACCTCGGCGACTTTATCCCCGACGAGGACGCGCCCGCGCCGCAGGAGGCGGCTTCGCAGGTAGCGTTAAAGGAGCAGATAAACCAGGTGCTCTCGACGCTTACCGAGCGGGAGGAAATGGTGCTTCGCCTGCGCTTCGGACTTATCGACGGACGCTCGCGCACGTTAGAGGAGGTCGGACAGCAGTTTAAGGTCACCCGCGAGAGGATAAGACAGATAGAAGCTAAAGCCTTGAGAAAGCTTCGTCACCCGAACAGATCAAACAAGGTAAGAGATTATCTTGACTAAGTTTTTCAGCAAGCTAAAAAAATATTTTTAACAGGGAGCGATGAAAATATGTTCATAACGCTTGAAACGGATTACGCGGTAAGGATCGTTTCAGAGCTCAGCGAAGCATACCGAAGCGATAAAGACGCAAGGGTGCTCGGCGCGGCTGTCATTGCCGAAAGGACGAACGTAACGCTTCGCTTTTCGCTCAAAATACTTCGCAAGCTCGTTGCCGCAGGCATTGTGAGATCCTACAAGGGCGCGCACGGCGGGTATGAGCTTACCCGAGATCCTGCCGAGATAACGCTGCGCGATGTTGTGGAGGCTATAGAAGGTACATATTATTTTTCGAGGTGTCTTTCCCCCGACAGCGAGTGCAGCCGAGGAGAGATCTCCTCCTGCCGCTACCGCAGGGCGTTCGGCGAAATATCCGAAGCGGTAAGAGAAAAGCTCGGAGAGTATACCTTTGCCGACAACGGCTGACGGCGGTTTTCTAAAAACGGAGATGCTATGAAGGATAAAGAAAAATTTCAGCTTAACAGCGATGTGCAAAAAAAGATAGACAACGAATATTATTACCCATACAAAAATACCCCGAAAAAGGTCAAGGTCAAGCCTAAGCCAAAGCCTGTGCCGAAGCCTGCGCCGAAGCCGCCTGTGCGGGCGGCAGCACCTGAACCGAAAGCCGCGGAGGTCTTTGCGGACAGCAGGGAGTTTGAGGAATTTGACCCGGAGGAGGAGGCAAAGCGCAAACGCCGCAGGAAAAAGCTGCATAAGCTCATGGCGGGTATAATCGTGTTCTGTCTGCTGCTGACGCTTTTTGACGTGGCGTTTTTCTTCTACCGCGGACAGATCTGGTTCAACGAGCCGCGAAAGCGCGACTATCCGGTGCGCGGCGCGGTGGTGGATCAGGACTTGGGCGAGATAAACTGGGAAATAATGTCCCGCCAGACGATAAGCTTTGCTTACATCAGGGCAACTCGCGGCAAGACGGGCGTCGACAAGCAGTTTGAGGACAACCGCGTCGGGATAATCCACACCGACCTGCTGTCGGGTTTTTACCACGAATTTGTGTTCGGCTCTGACGGCGAAAAGCAGGCGGAAAATTTTATAAAGCAGTGCGGCGATATGAGCGGACGGCTGAGACCTATGGTCAAGGTGGAAAAATATGGTATCTATAATTTTTTCATGAAAAACGCCGACGATACCGCGGAGGAGCTGCAAAAATTTCTCGACCGCGTTGAAGAGGAGTACGGCAGGCGGTGCATAATCATGTGCGACAGCGCTTGCTACAAAAAGTATATCCGCGATGATTTTTCCAAATACACCCTCTGGACGGTAAACCATTTTTCCAAGCCCGATGAGGATCTCGATTGGGCGTTGTGGGAATTTAACCCGCGCGTGCGCACCGAGGGGTATTCAAACAGCAAAAAATACTTCTCGCTGACCGTTTACCGCAGGGAAAAGGATATCGAAAATTTCAAGAAAAATTTGCTTATGGATTAAAAAAAGGGCAGTCTCGGAGCATTTCCAAGACTGTCCTTTCAGTATATTTTTCAATCGTTTGAAGCATGGGGCAGCGATTTTTCGGGCGCCTTTATCAGCGAGCTGTCGGCAGTTTTTTCAAGCTTTTTAAAGGTATAGACCACAGGTGCGCTGTAAAAATCCGTTTGCATTGCTATCGGCTTGCCGTCCTTGAAATATACCTTATAAAGGTGAACATTGTTAGTCCATTCCTCGCATTGATATTTTACGCCGTCTATGGTCGCATAGTAAGCGTCAACAAAGCTCAGGTTATCCATATCCGGATCAAACGGGGCGGGGATCGTACATTTATAATATTCATCTGCGGGGTAGGAGGTATAGCTTTCGCCGCTGTCCAATGACGAATATGCCGTGCCGTCAACAACTATCTCTTCGATAAAGTACGGGTCGTTGTTGCTGTAAATGTCAAGATAGCTGTATATGTAATAATTTTTACCGTCATCGGTATATATTTCATGCTCGGTGCGTTCCTCCCCGACCATAAAGGCTTCGTATGAAAATTCTCTGTGCGATCTGAAATAGTCATGCCAATCGGAAACAAGGTGCGCGTTATCTATCTTATCGCCCTTTTCGACTCCGCCCGAAATATCGAACAGATCGTTGTCGTCCATATATTTTTGCGCCTGCTCGGGCATATCGCCAAACGTGTTGTTATCCCCCGCCTGACTTTTAGCCTGCTCTATGATCTGCTCTATAGTATCCTTATCGGACGCGGATAACGAACAAAGCATCAGTGCCGTGCCGTTCCACTCAGCGAAAAGCTCTCCTTGACTGTCAAACAGAAAATACAATTTATGACCGGTATCGGTATCTTTAAAGACCTCGCAGGTGTATTTATTTCCGTCTGCGGACACATCAAAGCCTTTGCAATAGTCAAAGCCGTTGGCGGCTGTTTGGAGCATAAATGAAACATCGTTATCGGGACAGCTTATTTCCTCCACACTGCACCATTTTCCGTCGATCCTTTCATAAGAATACGTCATGGAATATTCATTTAAGAAAAGAAATTCATTGACCTCATCTTCTTTGGAAAAATTTTCGCCGTCAAGCGTTACGTCCGAGGAGCGGATATAGCAGGCATATCCGTTGTTTGATGAAACAGCATTAACTATCCGGCAGACCGAGCGGGCGGTTTTTGACAGATAGATCTCCGTATTTTCGCTTACGTCCGAAACGGATAATTTTGCGACAGCCTTATTAAGCAGCTCGCCGTCTGTGTCTGCTTGGGATATTTCAAAGGAGCTTGTATCGAGCAGCACGCTGACAGCTGCGTAGGTGTTTATATCCTCCGCAAGCTCGTCCGCCGTGCTTTTATCAGGCTGAAAAAATTCGGCTGCGCCGTCCTCCGACAGCCATGCAAAGCTTGTGTCATAATAACAGCCGAGGACAAGCCTTTTGCCGCTGCTGTCGATAAAGCAGACCGAATCGGCGAAATCGAGGTCTGACGGAGCGTATGCCTTTTCCGAAGCTTGATAAGCTGCCAATGCCTCCGAATAAAGCACGGCTGCGGTATCGGCAGACAGACTGCATTTTATATCCTCCGCTTTTGGCGAAAAAGCGTCATTGTGCAGAATAAACGACGCGCCCGCGACCTCCTCCGCTTCTGGCAGCACAAGCGTGCTTTGCTCCTTAGCTTCAGAGGAGGTATCGCTGTCGGTCAGAGAGCTGCTTTCAGCCGCCGAATAGGTCACGCTTTCAGCCGTCGACGATTCATCATTTTTAGTTACCGATGAGGTTTCTTCGTTAATGCCTGAGATATTTGTACAGCCGCTCATCAGCATTGCAAAAGCGCATATCAAGGCGAGCTTTTTTGAAGCTTTCATGTTCGTCTCCTTTCAGGCTTTTATCGGCTTTGCTGCCGTATCATATCCTCGCGACACCCGAAGCTCTTGCGGCTTCGGCTACAGCCTTAGCAACTGCGGCGGCTACTCCTCTGTCGAGCGCGGAGGGGATAATATAGTCGGCGGTGAGCTGTTCGGCGGGTATGTAATTCGCGATAGCCTTTGCGGCGGCTATCTTCATCTCATCGTTGATGTCGCTTGCTCTTACATCGAGCGCGCCGCGGAAAATTCCCGGAAAAGCGAGAACGTTGTTTATCTGGTTGGCAAAATCGCTCCTGCCCGTGCCGACGACGGCAGCTCCCGCAGCCTTTGCGATATCCGGCATTATCTCGGGCGTCGGATTAGCCATAGCGAAAATTATCGGATCCTTCGCCATGCTCTTTACCATTTCTTCGGTAACGCAGCCCGGCGCGGAAACGCCGATAAATACGTCCGCTCCCTTTATAACGTCCGCAAGAGAGCCTTTTCTGAGCTGACGGTTGGTTATTTTAGCCATTTCCTGCTTTTCGGCGTTAAGACCCTCGCGGCCCTCGTATATCGCGCCCTTTCTGTCGCAAAGCACCACATCGTTAAGTCCGAGAGCGATAAGCAGCTTTATGATCGCGATACCCGCAGCTCCCGCTCCGCTCGTTACAACTCTTATGCTGTCAAGCGTTTTTCCGGTGAGCTTGAGCGCGTTCATCATCGCCGCGAGCGTTACCACCGCAGTGCCGTGCTGGTCGTCGTGGAATATCGGAATGTCGCAGATCTCCTTTAGCCGTCTTTCGATCTCAAAACAGCGCGGCGCGGAGATATCCTCCAGGTTTATTCCGCCGAACGAGCCGGCGATAAGGCTGACGGTCCTTACGATGTCGCCGACCTCCTTTGAGCGCACGCAGAGCGGTATAGCGTCAACGTCGCCGAACGCCTTGAACAGCGCGCATTTACCCTCCATTACCGGCATACCCGCTTCCGGACCTATATCGCCGAGACCGAGGACCGCCGTGCCGTCGGTAATTACCGCGACAAGATTAGAGCGTCTTGTAAGCTCATAGCTTTTGCTTATGTCCTTTTGTATTTCAAGACAGGGCTGAGCGACGCCGGGGGTGTAAGCGAGCGACAGATCGTCCTTTGTTTCAAGCTCAACGCGGGTAACGACCTCTATCTTGCCCTTGACCCGTTCGTGAAGCTTTAAAGATTCCTTTGCATAGTCCATTATTTTTAACCGTTTCCTTTCGTGTAAAATTTACCTTTTTATTATAGCACAAATTTCGCGCTCTGTCAAATGCAAAAAAATTTCCCCCGTTTTATTTTACGGGGGAAAATAATTATCAGTCGTTTTTCTTCTTAGCAGCGGCTATCCCTGCGAGTAACACAGCGGCAAGTCCGAGACCTGCCGCGGCTGTGCCGGTGTTGGGCGAGGGTTCGCCCGCCTGAGCGGCAGATGATGTCGTTGTAGAAGTCGCTGCGGCGGCTTTTGAAGAGCTTGAAGCGGCGCTCGATGAAGCCGCGCTTGAAGCCGTGCTCGACGAGCTGTCGTTATTTGAGCTTGAAACGCTGTCGGCAGCGGAGCTTGTGTCGGCAGTCTCGCGGGAGATCGTTACCTCCACCGTTCTGTTGGTGTAATTTCTGTCTCCGTAGACCGCTTCGGCGGTTACCGAGCCGGTTTCGGGGATAGTATAGCTCTCCTTCCAAGTCCAGCCGTCGGCAAGCGGGATATCGTCGGTCGTCTTGACAGAGCCGCCGACCGTCATGGAAGAAGCGGGCGCGTCGGGCGGATCAGGATTTCTTTCCACGTTGACCTTTATCTGCTTGAACGCCGCAAGATATTCGTCGGTCGTTTCGCTGTATATCGTAATTGTGGCGTTGCCGGTGCCGGAAGCGTTTATAACGCCGTTTTCGTCAACGGTAACTACATTGGAGGTGGAAGAGAAATTGAGCTTTCCGCCGCTCAGCGAGCTTACGTCTAGAGCCTGCATCGGTTCATTGTAGATAACGCTTACCGTGTCGGGCGCGGTTATCTCGTTGGGCTTTTTAAGACCGTTGGCTATGACCTTCTGCATGGTCTGCTTGTAATCGGGATTTGTAAGCCGGCAGTCGTATCTGCTGTAGATAGAATCCTCTCTCTTATCGCTTTCGGAATAGTTGATATCCCAGAGCACCGGGCAGATGCCTCTTGAATACATGGTATCAATTACCGCTTCGAGATATTCATAAGCGTCGCCCTCGGTCTTGGTCATAAGCTCCGTGCCGAAGCCGCATTCGCCCATAATTACCGGTATACCCTTATCTATGAAATTCGTCTTGACGATATCCATATTGTCATTAATAAGCTTATAATCGTTGACCGAGCCCCAGCTTAAGGTGTTCTGGTGAGTGAAATTGAACGGGTCGTAGTAGTGCAGAGAGAGCGCGCAGCGGTTTTGCGGGTCGGTCGGCATTTTGTAGAGCGGGTCGCTCGTCATGGCGATGTTGGTGTTAAAGCCCGCGATGAGCAGATGCCTGTCGGCGTTACAGCCGCCGGAGGCTCTTACGGTATCGACAAAAAGCTGATTTATCCTGTTGCCGAGGTCGTAGGACTTTTCCTTTAATTCGCCCTCCGTGCCGCTGTACTGGTTCCAGAGACCAGCGTCAGCCCACACGCCAAGCTCCTCGTTGAGCGACTCGAACATAACTCTTTCGTCGACGTCCTTGAACGCTTCGCAAAGCTGTGTCCAGACCGACTTGTATTTTTTAAGTCCCTCTTCCTCGTTGAGCGGAATATTGTTGAGCCAGCCGCCGTCCCAGTGGATATTTACGATAACGTACAGGTCGGCGTCGAGCGCCCACTGCGTTACCTCCATAACTCTGTCTATGTAGGCTTGATCTATCGTGTAGTCCTCCGCCATCATGTTAGACCAGGCTACCGGTATTCTCAGAACGCCGAAGCCCTCCTCCTTATAGCCCTTTATCATGTCCTCGGTTATTACCGGGCTGCCCCAGGCGGTCTCGAAATTCTGCGGAGAGGAAGCGTCTATCCAGCTTCCGCAGGATTCAAACGTGTTTCCGAGATTTATTCCGATCCCCATATCCCTGACAAGCTCGGCGGTAGTCATTTCTGCGGGAGTTTTTTCCGCGCTGTCGGCATAAGCCGGAAAAGCCGCGAGCGTTCCTGCGGCAACAGCCGAAGCGGCAAGGACTGAGGTTATTTTTCTTATCGCTTTCATTTTTTCAGCCTCCTTGAATTTATATCCGTATTATAGCATACATATTGAATTTTGTCAAGAGCTTTTGCGCTTTTTAATTATTTTAAATACAGCGAGCAGAGCGGCAGCGGCTGCGGCTGCGGTGGCTATTGTCAGACCAAAGCTTTTTCTGTTTCGTCCTTTGTCCGGCTTGTCGGCAGGCTCAGTCAAACTTTCATTATTTTTTTCGCTTGTAAGCCCCAGATCTGTACCTCCGTTTGTAAGCACCGTGTCCGAACCGTATTCAAGCGCGTCGAGGGTTATTTTTCCGGAATTTACCGTAACGGTAACGTCGTGCTCGCCGTAGCCGAGACTGTATCTGTGCCAAAACGCCGATTTGTCGTGTACCGCGCCGACCGGCTCCTTGTCGGCGGTAAGCGTGCCGTCTATATCGACGCTTATCGAAGCGTCGTCGGTCGCCTTGCCGATAAGCGCGAGACTGTCGCCCTCGAAGGAAAAAGTAAAGCTCTGCGGGTCGCTCGGGAAAGCGACGGCTGTCGAAGCCGTGCGGTTGTGGCAGGTAAAGGGATCCATCGCGCTGTGCTGCCAGTCTCCGCTGTAGGTTATTTTTTCGTCAAGGTCGTCGACTCTCGTGATATAGCTCGTCATATCGGCGGGTATCACCGCGAGGTCGTCAAATGTGTTGAGGTCGTATGAGCTGAACAGGGCGGCTCTGCCGGAAAAGGTGACCTCCCCGGTGAGCATAAGCGAAGCGACGCGGACGCCGTTTATCGCCGCCGAAAGATTGTCGCCCATCGCCGTTACCGAAAGCTCATACTGTTCGTAGGGACTGAAACGGTCTATTTTTCCCTCGGCTAAGACATCACTCATGCGAAGAAGCTGCCAGCTGCCCGCGGCGTTTATAAGCAAATGATAGCCGCTTTTTGAAGCGGACGCGGAGGCATTTATATACCTTAGTCCGATACCGGCATAGATATCCTCCGGCTTTCTGCCGTTAAGCTCCTGCGGCATTTCAAGCTTGACCTTTGCGCTGACCGTGTAATTTGCCCAGGTGTCGTCGCCCAGCGTCGTGACCGGCGGAGGAGACATTCCCCATTCAACGCCGCGCATATCCTCGGTTATTTTTTGCTGTAAAACGCGGCTGCCGTCCTCGGTTTGGATAACCTCAAACGCGCCGCCCTGATCGGTAGTATACCTCGGCGCGCCGCCTCGCGAGGACAGGTAATTTTCGTCCGTATCGGCATATTCAAAATCGTCGGTATAGGGCAGCTCCAGACGGGTCTGCTCGGCTTCATCGAGCGATATTGTCGGCGCGGAAACGTCCAGGGTCGTCACGGTAACGAGCGAATAGGGCTTTAGCGTGAGAGAATATTTATAACCGTCCTCGGTCTCCTCCGGTTCGGCGGACATGATGTTTTTAAGATAATTCGCATCATATTCTTCACCCTCGTCGGGTCCGCGCGTTTCCCAGACCTTGACCTGCGAGGAAGCCTTTTTGAGGTTTTTCACCGTGAAGCTGTAGCTTCTTGAAGAAGCGGTGTTGTTTGAAAGTATCATCGAATAATCGCCGGTATCGGGGTCGGTCAGCGTGAGGATATTGCTGGTGGTGTCGTACAAAACGTGGTTATCCTCTCGTCCGTCGCCGAAGCAGCCGCTTTTTACAAACTGCCAGCCTGGTTCGGAAAACATCATAAAGTGCGCGCACATATAAACGCCCGCGCCTGTTTCCATATATCCCGACCAAGGCTCGTTAGCGGTGATAAGTTGCTTTGGATAATAATTCACCCCGCCGTAATACGCCGAGACCGGCGGCTGTATCTCATAGAGCGTAAATCCGCCGTTGGGGTACATATTTATTATCCGTCCCGCGACGTCGAGCACGCCGTTTACTCCGCCGAGACCGCTTCCGTCAGCGTTGACCGCGTATTTTTCCGTGACGGCGGGCGCGACGCCCTCGCTGTACCACAGCTCCTTGCCGTATTCGTTTTTGCATTTAAGGGTATTCTCATCGGAGGTCGAGGTGTAGTGGATACCGATAACGTCGACGGCGTCGAGCAGCTCCTTGTCATTGAGCATTCTCGCGGGAAGATTGTAGGTCGTATTTTCATCGGCGGCGGAAATTTTTATTTCATCGTACGGATAAGGGGTATCCTTTTCGCTTTTTAGCGCTTCGGAAAAATATTTTATAAATTCGGTATCCGGAAGCTTTTCGTTATAGCTCGGCGCGATGTATTGAAATTCAAGCCCGTAGGTCTCGTAAGCCGCGTCGAGCGTTTCCTTGAACCACTGATATCTAAGACGATACTGCTCGTCCCTGTCGGTGGCATTTTTGATATATCCCGGTGCGCCCCAGGAAAGCAGCTCGAGCGTTATATCGGGATTTATCGCGAGCGCGTCCGCCGCAAGCCGAAAGCCCGCGCCGCGCGTAACGTCCGCCGGTTCGTCCGCGGAACGCTTTGTCGAAGGCTCTGTTCCGCTCGAGGAATTTATATCCGCGCCCATTTCGAGCTTTATATGGGTCATTTTAACAGGTCCTGCCGGGTCAAAGAGCAGCTCTAAAAGCTTGTGATACTGCTCCGGCTGACGCTCTCTGTAATCGAGCAGAAGTCTTGACGAATTGTTCGCGCTTACAAAGCCGAAGCCGCGCCAGACGCTGTTTTGTGCGGTATCGGCAGTACTGCCGTCGATAACGATCTCTCTCACCCGATCGACCTCCGTGTTTTCTATAGCCGCATCGTCAGCCTTAGCGCAGATATACCCCTGCGCTATGACCGATACGGCGACAGCCGCCGCTGTAAGAAGGGCGGCGGCGGATCTTTTTATAAGCATAGGATCATACCTTTTTATTATAGGGTAATGATGTCAAAATCGCTTATATCCGTTTATGAAACTCCCATTTGCCGGAAATATTTATTTTTTCCCCCGGCATTAAACGTTGAATCTAAACAGCACGATATCCCCGTCGCGCATAACGTAGTCCTTGCCCTCGGAACGGACGAGACCCTTTTCCTTTGCAGTATTCATAGAACCGCACTCGATAAGCTCGTCATAGGAGACGACCTCGGCGCGTATGAAGCCCTTTTCAAAATCCGAATGTATCTTGCCCGCCGCCTGCGGAGCCTTTGTGCCGCGCTTTATCGTCCAGGCGCGAACCTCCTGCGGACCTGCGGTAAGATAGGAGATAAGTCCGAGAAGCGAATAGCCCTCCTTGATTATCCTGTCAAGCCCCGACTGCTCGAGACCTAAGTCTGCCAAGAACATTTCCTTGTCGGCTTCGTCCATATCGGCGATATCCTCTTCAAGCCTCGCGCAGATAGGGAACACCGCCGCGCCCTGCGCTTTGGCGATATTCGTTACCTCCGTCAGGCGTTCGTTGGAATCTAAGCCTGCCGAAAAATCGGCTTCCGATAGATTTGCCGCATATATGACCGGCTTTAACGAAAGCAGCGGCGTTT
Source organism: uncultured Ruminococcus sp. (assembly GCA_947589205.1). GTDB lineage: Bacteria > Bacillota > Clostridia > Oscillospirales > Ruminococcaceae > YE71. The sequence goes on from CANQCJ010000008.1 coordinate 11,793, forward strand.
CCTTTAGCCATTCGCGCTGCTCCTCGTCCGCCGGGAAGCTCCTTGCGGGAAGCCCCTCTTCGAGGTGAGCCTTTAACGCTTCGATGTATTCGGTCTGCGCGGCAAGAGTCTTGTCGCCCTTTAAGGCTTTTTTGAGCCTGTCTATCCTGCGCTCTATAAGCTCTATATCCGAAAGGATAAGCTCTAGGTCTATTGTTTCGATATCCCTTTTGGGGTCTATCGCGCCGTCGACGTGAATGATATTGTCGTCCTCAAAGCAGCGCACGACGTGGACAATAGCGTCGACCTCGCGGATATCGGCGAGGAATTTGTTACCCAAGCCCTCACCCTTTGACGCGCCCCTTACGAGACCTGCGATGTCAACAAATTCAAGCGTCGCCGGAGTAAATTTCTCCGGAGAGTACATATCCCTGAGCTTTTCGAGCCGCTTGTCGGGAACGCTTACGATCCCGACGTTTGGCTCTATCGTGCAGAAAGGATAATTCGCGCTCTGCGCGCCGGCGTTGGTGAGCGCGTTAAACAGTGTGGATTTTCCGACATTCGGAAGTCCTACCATTCCTAATTTCATATTCCGTTATTTCTTCCTTTCGCGAAATATAATTATTCGCAGCAGCAGTCGTCGTCGCAGTCGTCGCCGCAGCAGCAGTCGTCGCCGCAGTATTCGTCTGCCGGGCAGCAGCCGCGGTTGTCGATAGTTACGTTTTTGCTCTTGCGCGGAGAGATGAGCATACCTACGATGATCCCGAAAAGGAACATAGCTACTGCCATCCAGAGCGCTTCGTCCTGCGAAATGAACGAGTCGAGCTTCTGCTTCATTGAATTAAGAGTCTGTGACGCTCTTTCCGATAAAACTTCAAATCTTTCCATTTTTGATTTCCTCCTGAATTAAATTAATTTATATCAATCAAACCGTATCCTATTCGACCGATTTGAGAGATTCCACCATATCTATTTTTTTGAGCCTGAAATAAAGCGCGAAATTTACAAGTGCGGCAAATATCAGCGTCAGCGCGCCGCCTAACAGATACGCCCACCAGACAAGCTGTCGGTTGAACAGCACCGCTTCTACCTCCACGGTATAGATAACGAAGCTGTGCAGCAGTCTGCCGAGCAGCATACCTATGGCGATGCCGATAAACGCGGAGATCACGTTTTCGCGGTAAAGATACGCCCCGGTCTCGCCGTCATAGAAGCCGAGCACCTTGATGGTAGCTATCTCGCGCCGTCTTTCGGTTATGTTTATGCTTGCAAGGTTAAACAGCACCGTTATCGCAAGAAACGCCGCGCAGACTATCAGCATCCAGACTATCGCGTCAAGGCTTTTTATGGAATTTACAAAGCCTTCGGTCGAATCGTCGATAAACGCCGTGCCGAGTATCCTTTCGTCCTCGGTCAGCGCGGTCTTTATCTCCTCGTCATCGACCGTGCCGTCTGTGTTGAAAAAGGCGATGTTGGGAACAAATTCCCTGCCGAAGATCTCGCTGTAGCTCTTCGGGGTCATGTAGATGTAATTGAGCGCGTAGTTGTTGACTATCGCGGAAATTTTCGCTTCAAAGCTTATGCCGTCGGAATTTGTCATAACGACGTTATCGCCCTTTTTGAGCGAACAGAGCTGTGCGAGCTTTCTTGTTACGGCCACGCCGCCTTCATCGAGCGTTATCGGTTTTCCGTCAAGCTCCTCCATAGTTATGAACCCGTCCGGCGAACCGTCTATCGCTATCACCGAAGCGTTGTAGGTCTCCTCCTTACTGCCCGCATCGAGGCTTTCCGACACCGCCGTCACATAGCCCGCAATGCCCTCGGTCTCTTCAAGAGCCTTTTCGGGAGAAGCTTCCGCCGTGTTCAGCGCGGCGTTAGCCGAATAGGTGAAGATCTCGCCGTACTGCTTGTCGACGATAGAGCTTACCGAGTATTTAAGTCCGAAGCCGGTGATTATCAGCGCGGTGCAGCCGGAAATTCCGACAAGGGTCATGAAAAACCGCTTTTTGTAGCGAAGCAGATTTCTGACCGTTACCTTCATAAGAAAGCTGAGCCTGTTCCAAAGCGCGGGAATGCGTTCGGGGAGAACTCTTTTGCCTGCGGCGGGGGGCTTGGGGCGCATTATCTCCGCCGGCTGGTTTTTAAGCTCTCCGGCACAGGTGAACACGACCGCGCAGGCGGCGAGCAATGCCGCGGCGAACGCCGAAGCGAGCATATACGACAGCCTGAACGGCGTGAGCGCGCCGGGGATATTGTACATTATCCTGTAGGTGTTTATTATGAGCAGCGGAAATACCCGCAGTCCTATCACAGAGCCGATACAGCTTCCGCTGACGGCGGCGGTCAGCGCATAGAAAAGATACTTAAAAAGTATCTGTCCCGCCGAGTAGCCCAACGCTTTGTAGGAGCCTATGAGGGTGCGCTGCTCTTCGACCATTCTCGTCATCGCCGTCACGCAGACGAGCGCGGCGATAAGCACGAAAAACAGCGGGAAGGCTTTTGAGACGTTATTTATCTTGTCGGCGTCGTCGCCGTAGGAAACATAATCGTTTGAAGCAAAGCGCGTTTCGCTTAATGTTATAGGTTCGGAGAACGCTTCGAGCTGCGCTTTGGCTTCGGTCAGCTCCGCCTTAGCCTGTTCAAGCTCGCTCGTAAGCTGCGCGCGGACGCTGCCGTCGGTATCGTTGAGCAGAGCCGCCGCAGTCTGCTGCTTTTGTCTTGCCTGCAAAAGCTGCGCGCGGACGAGATACCCCTGCGCTCCGCCGTCCGACTGACCGTCCTGCCGTTCGAGCCGAGAGATGATCTCATCGGCCTGCGAGAGCATCTGTGAAAGCGTTTGCCTGTCGGCGTTGAGAGCCTGCTCGGAAGAATCTATCGAAGCCTGCGCCGAATCTATTTTTTTCTGCGCATCGCCCTTAAGCTTGCCGCTTCTTTGAGCTATGCTTTGTTCAAAAGCGTCCTGCGCGTCCTTAGCCGCGTCCTCGGCGGCTTGCCTGTATTCGTCGGAAAACGGGTCGAGCGAATGGTCGATATCGAGAGCCGCGTAGAGGTCGGTGTAGTGGTCGAGCAGAAAGGTCTCTTCGGTCAGGAAGATGTTGCTGTTTACAGAACCGCTGCCGACCGCCGCCGGGTCGCGCTGAAAGCCGACATAGAGCGGAGATATCACGATCCCGACGATCTCAAACGTATCGCTTGCGAGCGAGGCGGATATATCCTCGTTTTCATCGGGCGAAGAAAGCGTTATCGTGTTTCCTATCTTAAACGTGTCGGGCGAACCCATTTTCTGTTCTACCGCGCATTCGTTCTTGCTTTCGGGAAGCCTGCCCTCGACGACGACCGGTCGGTTGAGGTCGTTTTCCTCACTCAATTTTCCGCTTTGGTTTATCGAAAAAGCCTTTAGCACGACGTTCCTGTCGTCATAGCGGTAGTAAAATTCTTTGGTGTACCCCGCGTAAGCTCCGGTCACGTTTTTCGCGCCGCGCACGGCGGCTATATCCTGCGACCTTACGCCGATAGTCGAACGCAGCCGCAGATCCATCAGATGCGAATCGTTAAAATACTCCGCCGCAGTCTGCTTCATATCCGGCTCGGTCGCTTTTAGTCCCGCGAAAAATCCGCAGCCGAGAGCGGTTATCAGAAAAATCGAGAGAAATCTTCCGAACGAACGTTTTATTTCGCGCAGCGAATCTTTAAATAATGCGGCGTATTTATTCACCGAACATTTCCTTTGAAAGCGCGCCGAGCAGCTCGCAGCCCTTTATTATCTGTTCGTCTGTCGGGGTGGAGAAATTGAGACGGAACGAGCGGGTCTCGTCGCCGTCGTTGATGGTGAACGCCGTGCCGGGAACAGCCGCGACCTTGTAGTCGCGCACCGCCGCCGTGCAAAATTCCGTCATCTGCGCGGTCGTAACGCCCTCGGGGAGGGTACACCAGATGAACAGTCCGCCCTGCGGCTTGGTGTATTCTATTTTGCCTGAAAAATTCTTTTCTATCTGACTAAGCATAAGTCCGGTCTTGTGCTCATAGACCCTTCTTAATTTTTTAAGGTGAGTATCGAGGTCGTATTTTTTAAGAAAGCGGCAGGCGAGCATCTGCGACCACATTGTCGTATGAACGTCCGCGACCTGCTTGCAGACTACTATTTTCTGGATAATATCCTTGTGCGCGCAGACGTAGCCGACGCGTATTCCGGGGGAAAGTATCTTTGAGAACGTGCCGGAATAAATGACAGAGCCGTCGGTGTCGAGCGTTTTGATGCTCTTGATATCCTCGCCCGCAAAGCGCAGATCGCCGTAGGGGTTGTCCTCTAAGATAACGGCGTTGTATTTTCTGCAAAGCTCAAACGCTTTTTGACGCTTCTCCCAAGACATGGTGTTTCCCGTCGGGTTCTGAAAATTCGGGATAAGATAGACGAGCTTTACTTTTTTTGTTTTGAGCGTATTTTCCAGCTCGCCGATATCTATACCGTCCTCGTGCAGCGTTATCCCCGCGAGGTCGACGTGGTAGGAGCGAAAGGCGTTGAGCGAACCGATGAAGCTGGGGGCTTCAACGGCTATCGTGTCGCCCTCGTTGCAGAGGACCTTAGCGGAAAGCTCGTTAGCCTGCTGCGCGCCGCTCGTGATGATAACATCGTCATATTCCGCGTTAAAGCAGCCCTTAGCCGCAAGCAGCTTTTTTACCTCCTCACGCAGCGGAGCATAGCCCTCGGTAACGCCGTACTGAAAAACGAGAGAAGGCTCTTCGGCGATAAGCTCTTTGGAAATTTCCTCTAATTCCTTAGACGGCAGAGCCTCCGGCGCGGGAGAGCCTGCGGCGAAGGAGATCACCTGCGGGTCGGAGGTGTATTTAAGTATCTCTCTTATCGCGGAGGCCTGGAGCTGCGATACCTTTTGTGAAAATTCATAAACCATTTTTAAAGATCCCTTTCCTGAAAATCATACTTACCTATTATTATAGCATACTATTTTTAAAATTGCAATAGCCGAGAACGGATTTTCGCGGCAAAATTTAATAGCGGCAGGCTTTAAATATCACTAAAACGAAAGAGCGAAAAATCAACCGATATGTGAAAACTGCCGAAAAAGTCAAACTATATTTGTTTTTTATGCTGATTGACAAAACGTGATTTTTGATTTATAATTTTTTAAAATGGGGTAATAATACTCTCATTTTTGTTGATTACCGAAAGGAATGATGATTTATGAATAAGTTAAGAAGAACGCTTGCGATGGTCGTTGCATTGTCTGCGGCGGTATGCGCTGCCGGCTGCGGCGGTTCGTCCGGCTCATCGACCGAATCCACGGTATCCGAGGTCGAAAAGGTAGACGTAGAGGACACCGCCGCCGTTGACAAGATACCCGAGGGCGCGGAGACCGAGCTTAGATGGATGGGTACATACGACCTCAACCCCGCCGAGGGACAGGACACCTCCGTTGAAATGACGCTCTTTAACAACAAGGGCGGTACTATCGTCTGGGATCAGGTAATAGACAGCGAAAAGTTTGACAAGCTCGCCGGCGCGCTCATGGCGCAGAAGAACGTTCCCGACCTGTTCAAATATGAGTGGATGGCGTTCCCCTGCCAGGTAGTAAAGGATATGTATCAGCCGGTAGACAGCATAGTAGATTTTGACAGCGACCTCTGGAAGGACACAAAGACCGCCGCAGATCAGTTCGTGCTCAACGGCGAGCATTATGTTGCGCCGATAAACTTCACGGTCGGCACGCTCATGATGTACGACTATGCGGTAATAGAAAACGAAGGTCTCGACGACCCGTATGAGCTTTATTTAAACGGCGAATGGAATTGGGACGCTTGGACGGAAATGATGGACACGTTCGTTTCAAACGGTTCGGGCGACGATATACGCTACGGCATAAACGGCTGGTTCCAGACGCAGATAGTTCAGCAGACCGGTAAAACGATGGTGACCTACGATAAGGACACCAACACCTTCACCTCCAACATAACCGACCCCGATATAGAGCGCGCGGAAAATATGCTCTATGATATCGGAAAGAAGGGTCTTGTTCTGACCGACTGGACGGTCAACGCCAAGAACGCGCTCAAGGACGGCAACACGCTGTTCTACTGCATGGGCACATGGGCGATGACAGGCAATAACGGTCCGAGCGACGGCGACGACTGGAGAGTAGTACCCGTTCCGAGCGACCCGAACACCGATGAAAAGTACATGACCTCCGATATGCTCGCATATATGTGGGTAAAGGGCTCGACAAAGAACGAAGCCGTTAAAACATGGTACGAGTGCTGCCGCATAACCAACACCGACCCGCAGTATCAGGAAAACGGCAAGCAGAAATTCTTGAACGCCAATCCCTGCTGGTCTGAGGAGATGTATCAGGTATTCTTAGACGCTTCCTCGACCGAATATAATCAGGTATTCGACTACGGCTACGGAATTTCCGGAACGCTCTCGGACGACAACGCCAGCGAGGACGGAAGCTGCGTAACAAGAAAGCTGTACGAGTATACCAACAAGACGAGCGACGACGGACATCAGTATTCCTGGAGCGAGCTGAGAGAAAGCTATTCGCCGACAGTCGACAGCGAGCTTAAAGACATCAACGCGGCGATACAGGATTATCTTGCAAAGCAATGACCTTTAAAAGCAAGGAAGAATATTCAAGCCGCATAGGCAGGACGCTGATAACGTCTGAACAGATAGCAGCCGCCGTAAAGAAATGCGCCGAAAAAATAGACAGCATCTATGACGGCAGACCGCTGCTGATGATAGGAGTGCTCAACGGCGCGGCGATGTTTGCAGGCGAGCTTATGAAGCATATAAGCGTTCCCTGCGAGCTGGAATTTATACAGGCTGAAAGCTATTATGATTCCACCGAATCGAGCGGAGAGGTAAGGCTCACGCGCGAAATAGAACGCGATATAAGCGGGTATCACGTACTGCTTGCCGAGGACATAATCGACACCGGCAGGACGCTGAGCAGGGTCAAGGCTCTGCTTGAAGGCAAAAAGCCGCTGTCTGTCACAACGATAACGCTTCTCGACAAGCCCGAGCGGAGATTGGTCGAATTTACGCCGGATATCTCGCTGTTTACGATAGAGGACGTTTTCGTGATAGGCTTCGGACTTGACTGCGCGGGGTATTACAGGAATCTTCCGTTTATTGCGGAATACAAAGAATAAATTTCATGCGGCGGAGCGTGTTTAAAAAAATGCGCCCTGCCGCTTTTTTTGTGCTTGTCATATGTTTGAGAGAAATAACATAAAATAAACTAAGGAAAAAATTGCATTTGTTTTTTGCGAATAGCTGTATTTGGAAAAGGCAATAATTAAGTTGGCGGGAGTTTAGTCCCGCAAGGGAGAGTAAAAAACAAATGCAGTACAATAAAGTAGAGATAAGCGGCATAAATACGTCGGAGCTCAAAACCCTGAGCGAGAGCGAGACGAGGGAGCTGCTCATAAAAACCAAGCAGGGCGACAAGGCGGCGCGGGAAAAGCTTATACGAGGGAATCTGCGGTTAGTGCTGAGCGTTCTGCAAAAATTCACCGGGCGCGGCGAAAGCGCGGACGATCTTTTTCAGGTCGGCGTCATCGGGCTTATCAAGGCGATAGACAATTTCAACGTGGAGCTGAGCGTAAAATTCAGCACCTACGGCGTGCCGATGATATTGGGCGAGATAAGGCGTTTTCTGCGCGACTACCAGTCGGTAAGGGTAAGCCGTTCGCTGAGAGATCTCGCGTATAAGGCGATGCAGGCAAAGGAAAGGCTGTTAGCCGAGGAGCAGCGCGAGCCGAGCATAGACATGATAGCTCAGGCGGTCGGCGCAAAGCGGGCGGACGTGGTGATAGCGTTAGAAGCGATAAGCGATCCCGTTTCGCTGTTCGAGCCGGTGTATTCGGACTCGGGAGACACGCTTTATCTGCTCGATCAGGTAAGCGACAAAAGCGACAACGGCAGCGCGCTGAACGAGCTGCTTGTCAGAGACGCGGTGAAAAATCTGCCGGAGCGGGAGAGGAATATTCTTTTTTTAAGATATATCCGCGGAAAAACGCAGGTGGAGGTGGCAAAGGAGGTCGGAATTTCGCAGGCGCAGGTCTCGCGCCTTGAAAAGGGCGCGATAAACAACATAAGGAGTCAGATACAGGCATGACGAAGATAAAAAACTTTAAGGAGAAGCTGTTTTCGCTTGTTTTAGCCTTGTACGCGGCAATGCTGATAGCAGACCCGTATTTAACGAGCGAAAGCATAAAGCAGTCGCTTCTAAGGTGTGCAAACGTGATAATACCCTCGCTCTTTGCGTTTATGGCGGTGTCCGCGCTTATCGTAAGGAGCGGAGCGTACATATATTTGTCCGCACCGTTTTTGCCGCTGGCAAAAATATTGGCGATACCCAAGGAGCTGTTTTTTGTGTTTTTGACGGCGAACACCGCCGGCTATCCGATAGGCGCGTCGATAATCTCAACGCTTGTCGATTCAAACGAGATAGACAAAAAAAGCGCCGCCAGGCTGCTTTGCTGCTGCTATAACGGCGGGCCTGCGTTTTTCGTTTCGGCTTTGGGAATAGCCGCGTTCGGCTCGGCAAGAGCGGGCATGATGGTTTTCTGCTCTATCCTCCTTGCAAATCTCACCATCGCAGTTTTTTTAAACCGCATTTTTCCGATAAAATGCAATGCCTCGCAAAAAAGCGTTTCCTTAAGCGCGCGGCAGTTTACCGAAAGCGTCGACGGCGCGGGCGTTTCGATGCTTAAAATTTGCGGCATGATAATATTTTTTTCAACGATCGTTTCGTTTTTTTCCAAGCTTTTTAAGACCCAAAGCAATTACACGGCGCTTCTGACCTCCGTTTTGGAGATATCGAATCTCTCGACTCTAAGCGGTTATCCGTTCCGCCTGCTGCCGCTGACCGCCGCCTGCGGAGCGTTCGGGGGAGTTTGTATAATCATGCAGGTAAGCGCGATAGTCTCAAACAGATTTTCCTTGAAGCCGTTTGTGCTTGCGCGGCTGCTGAGCGCGCCGTTGTCGGCGGGCTGGTGTATGGTATTATACAGATTTTTTGGCAATTTTAGTATTGAAGCTTCGACTAAGCCGGAGGTTATAGTCAATTTCAACAATTTTTTGCCCTCGGTTTGCTTAATAATGATGATTTTTTTGTCGCTTTTAAAAAAAGGGGTAGCATTTTCGAGACAGATGTGTTATAATAAATAAGTAATGAGCGCGGAGATCATGTTTTTAAAATACGATCTTCGGGAACTCACTCGTCTAAGCAGGGTAAGACACGGATAATGAGTCCGCAGGCACACCTGTTCGTACCTCTTACCTCTTAAAAGCGAAGCGTTCTTACCTCTTACTTCTAAATGCAAGGAGATGTATTAATATGGCAAAAAAGAAAAATTATTTCGGCAACAGCATTCAGCCCTCCTGCTCCTACTGTCTTTACGGCAACCGTTCCAAGGAAACAAGGTGCTCTGTGAAAAGCAGGGTCTTGTGGAAGCTGATTATTCTTGTAAAAAGTGGATATACGATCCTATCAAGCGCATTCCCAAAAAGCAGCTTGAAATACCCAATCAGGAAGACGATATCATCTGACAAAAAATATGCCTTCGCCTTAGACAAGGCGGAGGCTTTTGTTTTGAGGAGGACACAATGGACAGATTTGAAGGGAGCTTTTTAAGCTCAGACGGTCAGCATTACTGCCATTATTTTATACTGCCGTGTGAGGAGCCGCAGGGTATCGTTCAGATATCGCACGGAATGTGCGAGTATATCGAACGCTATCTCGATTTTGCGGGCTTTCTGTCGGAGCACGGCTTCGTTGTCTGCGCAAACGACCATCTCGGACACGGACACAGCGTTTATTCGCCGGACGAGCTGGGCTATTTTTCGCCGATGGACGGCTGGCAGAACGCCGTCAGGGATCTTCACAAAATGACGAGGATAGTAAAGGAACAATACCCCGGCTTGCCGCTGACCCTGCTCGGACACAGTATGGGAAGCTTCTTCGCAAGAGCTTATGCGGTGAAATTTCCCAATGAGTGCGAAAAATATATCTTTATGGGAACGGCGGACGGCTTTGAGACAAACGCCGAGGACATAGGCGAAAAAGCGGGGCTTGCCGTAAAGGGCGGACGTTTGGGCTCTGCCGCGATAACGCTCATGCTTTCGCAGGGAGAGATAATTTCAAAGCTGCGCGGAGATACCTACAGGAGCGAGCTTCTCGACAAGATAGGCTTCGGCAGGAACAACGAACGCATAACCGCACCGCGGACGAAGTACGACTGGCTGTCGCGCGATGAGAGCGTTGTGGATAAATTCGCGTCGGACGAGCTTTGCAATTTTATTTTCACGGTAAACGGATTTATCAATTTAGCCTCCGCGCTCTGGTATGTTTCAAACGATAAATGGTACGATTCCCTGGATACCTCTAAGCCGATAATGATACTCAGCGGCGACTGCGACCCTGTGGGAAATTACGGCAAGGGCACGGCGAGAGTAGCGCGGAGGCTGCGGGACGGCGGCTGCGCCGTTTCCTACAAGCTCTATGACGGAGCAAGGCACGAGCTGCTGAACGAGCTCAACAAAAACGAGGTATATGAGGATATACTGGAATTTATTGCGCAAAAAAACGGCTGAAAAAATTTTAAAAGGACGGAAGTGACAAGTCATGTTTTATAAGGCGTCGAGCTTCGGGCTTATCGGATTTAACGTTTTCGAGGTGACGGCAGAGATAGAAGCGAGCAAGGGTCTGCCGGACTTTCAGATAATCGGTCTTGCGGACGCGTCGGTGCGCGAGTGCAGGGAAAGAATGAAATGCGCGTTCAGGACATCGCAGCTTAGCTTTCCCAAGCAGCAGGTGGTGATAAATCTTTCGCCTGCCGGCATAAAAAAATCGGGAACGGCGTTCGATTTAGCGATAGCCGTAGT
>CANQCJ010000009.1 GCA_947589205.1 uncultured Ruminococcus sp.
CGTTTTCCGACGGTGGTGAGCTGAGCGGGCTGAAGGTGAGTATAGGCAAGGCAGGGCAGCGATTTGTATTTATCCGCAAACGCCGCAAGCTGCGCTATTACCTTTATCAGCTTTCTCTTAACGACCTTGAGCGCGTCGCGCATGATGATAACGTCGGTGTTGTCGCCGACATAGCAGCTCGTCGCGCCGAGATGTATTATGCCCGCCGCGTTGGGCGCAGCCAGTCCGTAGGCGTAAACGTGGCTCATAACGTCATGCCGCACGAGCTTTTCTCTTTCCGCCGCAGCCTCGTAATCTATGTTTTCGATATTGTCCTCAAGCTCCTTGACCTGCTCGGGAGTTATCGGCAGACCGAGCTTCATTTCCGCTCTTGCAAGAGCGACCCAGAGCCTGCGCCATGTGGTAAATTTCTTATCCGCCGAAAAAATATACTGCATTTCCTTGCTTGCATATCTTGTGCAAAAAGGACTTTCATAGCTGTTCGTCATATTATTATACCGCCTTTCAGTTTTTCTGACCGAATTTTAACGTACTCCTTATATTATACACTGTTATTAAAAATTTTGCAAGTAGAAAACAAAGCATTTTTCGCAAAATTTACCCGCAGTACACAAATAAACCTCAAAAATCTGTTGCTTTTCGCTTAATTTTGTGTTAAAATAATAGGTAGACTTTAAAATGGATAAGGAGAAAACGGTTTTTATGGGGCTTGATGATTTAAGGAAACAGATAAACGATATTGATGATGAGATCCTGTCGCTTTTTGAAAAGCGCATGGATATTTGCTGCAAGGTCGCGGAATTTAAGATAGAAAATTCTATGGAGGTCTTTCAGTCGGACAGGGAAAAGGAGATCGTCAAAAAGGTGCGCTCAAAGGCGCGCGGCGATCTTGCCGATTCGGCGGAGGTGCTTTTTACCAACCTTATGGATATTTCCAAATGCAAGCAGTTCCAGCGGTTTTTTGCCGACGACAGCGGCTTTGACTACGCTCCGCTCGACCTTAGCGGGAACAGGAGCATCGCCGTGCCGGGAACGGTGGGGTCATATTCTCACGCGGCGGCTAAAAAATTTCTGCCGGAAAGCCGACCGACATTTTTTGAATCCTTCGGAGAGGTCTTTGCGGCGGTAGAAAGCGAAAACGCGGAGTTCGGGATAGTTCCGATAACAAATTCCACCGCAGGCTCTGTCTCGCAGACATATGAGCTGCTGCACCGCCACGACCTCAAAATTTGCGCCTGTACGAAGATCGCCGCAGACCACTGCCTTGCCGCAAGAGAGGAGACGAATATTTCCGACATAAAAAAGGTCTATTCGCACGAGCAGGCGCTTATGCAGTGCTCCGGATACCTTTCCGCGCACGGCTATTCGGCTAAGACGTATGAAAACACCGCGCTTGCCGCCGCCTTTGTAAAGGAAAGCGACAAGCCCTACGCGGCTATCTGTTCGGAGGTCTGCGCGAATCATTTCGGGCTTAAAATAATCGACCGCTCGATAACCGACGCGCACAGCAATTTCACAAAATTTATCCTGATCTCAAAGCAGGCAAAGCTTGCAGAGGACGCGGATATAATTTCGGTTTCGCTGAGGCTCCCTCACCAGACCTCCGCGCTTTACAGACTGCTGACAAAATTCTCGGTGTCGGGTCTTAACCTGACGATGATAGAATCCCGCCCGATTGCCAACACGGATTTCGACGTGCTTTTCTATCTCGATTTTGTCGGATCCGTAAAGTCTCCGGACGTTGTGAAGCTTATAAAGGAGCTTGAAACGGAGCTTGCGTATTTTAGATTTTTGGGCAACTATAAGGAAATTTGATTTTTTAAAAGGGGAGAAAAATTTTATGAAAAACGGTAAAAGCAGCAAGTGGGTATCCTGGCTGTTGGGAGGATTTCTTATTATCATCGGCGTTGTGATGTTCGTACATGACGCATCGTTTATATTTACCGGAAAGACGGTCGATCTGAACGAGATATTAAAAAACGGCGGCGAGCTGCCTCGGGATAAGTACGTTACATACACCTGCGAGGTCCCGCTCGGAAGCTATGCGGAGACGACGACCCGCGCGGGCGGCATAATACCGCTTCCCGGCAAGACGGTGAGCTATGCGTTTTACGCAGAAAACAACATGATAATGACGATAGCCGCAAGCAAAAAGTCTCTTAAGACCGAGCTTGACGATCAGGCTGACGCGTATTACTACTACGACGAAACAAAGCCCGTCAAGGTTACAGGCTGTTTTCAGGTAAATTCTGCCGATGTTGACCGCCTGCTCGAACAATATATCACGCAGGGCGGTCTGAACGGAGAGGACATAACGCTTTCCTCCTACTGCATAGACACCACAAAGACACGTCCGAAGCTTGCGGTAATGTACACGCTGATGATACTTTTAGGCGCAGCGGTCATATTGGTAACCGTCAGATCCAAAAATCGGATATAAAAAACGCCGTACAAAACCTATCGGGAGATACTGTATGAATAATTTTGAAGAAAATAAAAAACACAACATCTGCCGCGTTCCGAGAATAGGACACGGCTATGATGTACACCGGCTGACCGAAAACAGGCGGCTGATACTCGGGGGTGTCGATATACCGTTTGAAAAAGGTCTGCTCGGACATTCCGACGCGGACGTGCTCGTCCACGCGGTAATGGATTCGCTGCTCGGCGCGGCGGCACTCGGGGATATAGGAAAGCTGTTCCCCGACAGCGACCCGGCATATTCGGGTGCGGACAGCTTAGAGCTGCTTGTTGAAGTCTGCAAGTGTCTGCGAAAAAACGGCTTTGAGATAGGAAACATTGATTCGACCGTCACAGCGCAAAAGCCGAAGCTTTCGCCGTATATAATGCAGATGAGAGAAAACATCGCAAAAGCCGCCGGGATAGATATTTCGCAGATCTCCGTAAAAGCCACCACCGAAGAGGGTCTCGGCTTCAGCGGGCGCGGCGAGGGCATTTCCGCAAACGCGGTATGTATGATCTTCGGCTGAATTTTCGCTTCCGTTTTGGGCATACTATGCTTGAAAGGAAGCGATTTTTTATGAGCGATAAACAGGATTCAATAGAACTGCTCAAGGAGACCAATGCGGGTATACAGATGGGCGCGTCGACGCTGCACGAGCTTATCACCGACATCAAAAACGACAAGCTGCGCGGGATAATGAACGCCGCTAAGGACGAGCATGACGAGCTTGGCGGCGAGGCGCACAGGCTGCTGCTCGAATACGGCAGTGATACCAAAGAGCCTCACCCGGCGGCAAAGGCGATGAGCTGGATGAAAACAAACATCAAAATGGCGGCTGAAAAGACCGATTCCACCGCCGCAGAGCTTGTCACCGACGGCTGCAATATGGGTATAAAAAATCTTAACCGCTATATCAATCAATACTCAAATGCAGACAGCAGGATCGTCAGCCTGACAAAGCGGGTCATCAGAAGCGAAGAACAGCTTCGTTTGAGCGTAAAGGATTATCTTTAAAAAATTTCCGCACGATCCGTTAAAGACCGTGCGGAAAAATTTTTTATTCTGTTCTGAGTGCAACGACCGGATCCTTCTTAGCCGCGCTCCTTGACGGGATAAGTCCCGAGAAGAGGGTAAGACCTACGCTTATCAGCACAAGTATCACCGCCGCAGCTATCGGCAGATGGGTGTTGAGGTTGTTTATCTCCGTCAGCTTATGTATCAGCATATCTATCGGTATGCAGAGCAGGTATGTTACAAGTATTCCGATAAGTCCGGACGTAAAGCCGATTATCATTGTTTCTGCATTGAACATACTCGAAACATCGTGCTTTGAAGCTCCGATAGCGCGGAGTATTCCTATCTCCTTTGTACGCTCCTGAACGGATATGAGCGTTATAACGCCTATCATTATGGACGAAACTATCAGCGATATCGCAACGAACGCTATCAGCGCATAGGTTATCGCGTTTATGATGGTCGTCATAGAGGACATCATCAAGCCGATATAATCGGTATAGGTTATCTTCTTTTCTTCTTCCGCATTGTCATTGTAATCGTCTATCGCGGAAGTTATGGAGTCCTTGTCCTCAAAGGTCGCGGCGTAGATGTTTATTGAAGAGGGGGTGTCGAGATCAATATAGCCGAGCTTTGAGAGATTGCTTTCATAGCTTGAATCGGAAAACTCCTGCGGCATTGCTTCCTCGTAATAGAAAACGCACTGCTCCTGAGTAAAGCCCTTTACCGCTTCATCGAGCGCGGCTGCGACCTCCGCCGAGCTTAACGCTTTTGTCTGCTCGGTTATCGCCTGAGTTTTCTGCGCCTTTATCTGCTCTCCCATAGCCTGTGAGAACATCTCGTTAAATTCCTCATCGCTCATGCCGCTTATGTATTCTGTCAGCGTTTCCTGATCCATGCTGACCTGCTGACTTATTCCCTGCAGCACAGCCGCCTGCATTTCCTCGCGCGTCATGCTGCCCGCATACTGCTCTACCGCCGCGGCGATCTCTTCCTCTGTCGGCAGGCTCATTATCGTTACATAAGCCTCCGCCTTCTGCGCTTCGGTAAGTCCCGAAACATAGTCCCTGAACTTCTGCGCCTTAGCCGCATCGTCAGGCTCCTCCTCATCGGTCTTGAACGGCAGACCGGTAAAGATATCGGTGTCCTCGCTTTCAAGCTGCGCGTTCACCGCGTCCGCGTCTTTGGAATTTTCTATAACATAGTCGGTAAGCTCGCTGGTGTAACCGATAGAACCTACGAGCATCGTAGCGTCCGCGTCCTCGTTCGGGCGGATTATACCCGATACCTTTAGGTTTACGCCGTTGTCGTAAAGATATTTCATACCTGTATCGGTCTCGCGCATATCCACATAATTACCCGTTTCGGGGTCGAGAGTATAGCAGCTTGAATTGAGCACCGTGCGGAAATCCATATTGCAGATATCCTCATAGCTCCAGCTCTGAAGCTGCGCTTCGGCCTCCTTCTGGTTCATCGCCGCGTCCATAAGATCCTCCATCTGTTCGCGCGATTCCAGACCGAGCGCGAAAAGCGTAAGATCGTCCAGCTCGTTTTCTCTGTCTACTACAAGAACTATCTCGTTGTATTCGTCCGGCCATTCGCCGTAAACTACGTCGTACTGCTCCTTGAGCAGGTCGCTGACAAGTCCGCCGTCATCTGCCGGCAGCATTTCCTGCCAGAGGGTAACGCCTGTAGAGAACATCGAGCCGAAGCCGGAGCTGCTCATATATTCGTCTCTCGCGCCTATCATTCCGCTCACGTCAACGCCCATAGCCTCCTGCATTATATCCTGCATAAGCACGTTCGGGTCGGAGAGGATTATATCGCCGTCGACGCTTTTTGTGTAAACGAGCAGGTCGAGGTCATAGGAGTACTGCACGCCGCTTATCGCGTTATGGAGCGTGCTGTTCTCGTCGTCACGCTGGGAATCTATCCACTGCTTAAAGGTTTTCAGGTCGTTCTCGCTCTGGTTGGAGCTGCTCATGGCGTTTACAAGGTCGTAGAATATCGGCTTTGAATACACCGCGTCCTTTTCGTGATCCTTTGCCGATTTTCCCTGACCGAGCATCGTTTCAAACAATGAGCTCATATCCATTACCTTTGATTCTATCGTAAGCGGATAGGACGACAGCGCGTTTTCCTGCACCTCGTCGATATAATTCGTAAAGCCCTGCGAAAGCGCGAGTATCAGCGCGATACCGATTATTCCTATGCTGCCCGCAAAGGAGGTAAGCATAGTCCTGCCCTTTTTGGTGAGAAGATTTTTAAGGCTGAGCGAAAACGCCGTACCAAAGGACATAGACGGCTTCTTTATTTTCTTGCCGGCGGTTTCCTCTATCTGCTTTTTGTCCTTTTCGCATTCGGCATTGTATTCCTCCTCGTTAAGCGGGTTGGAATCGTCCGTTATCTGTCCGTCAAGTATTCGGATAATTCTTGAAGAATACTTATCGGCAAGCTCCGGATTGTGAGTTACCATTATTATGAGCTTATCCTTGGAGATCTCTTTGAGTATCTCCATTACCTGAACGCTCGTAACGGTATCGAGCGCGCCGGTAGGCTCGTCGGCTAAGATTATATCCGGGTCGTTTACAAGCGCACGCGCGATCGCCACACGCTGCATCTGACCGCCGCTCATCTCGCTCGGCTTTTTGTTGAGCTGCGAGGAAAGTCCGACATCGGCTAAAGCCTTTTTCGCTCTCTCCCTGCGTTCTGATTTTGAAACGCCCGAAAGCGTGAGTGCTAACTCAACGTTTTGCAGCACCGTCTGATGAGGGATAAGATTGTAGCTCTGGAAAACGAAGCCTATCGAATGGTTGCGGTAGGAATCCCAGTCGCGGTCTTTGAAATCCTTGGTCGATCTGCCGTTGATGATAAGATCGCCCTCGGTGTACTGGTCAAGACCGCCGATAATGTTGAGCATCGTCGTTTTTCCGCAGCCTGACGGACCTAAGATAGATACAAACTCGCTGGTGCGGAACCTCAGATCCACGCCCCTTAACGCCTGCACTATACCGTCTCCCGCGGGATAATCCTTTTTGATATTTTTCAGTTCAAGCAAAAAACATACCTCCCTATTTTATTACAATTTTAGATCGTTTACCAATTTTCGCATATTTTCGGAAATTTTCAGAGAAGTATCGTAGTATACCTTCAGCTCCTCCTGAGGTATATCCTCCGTCACAGCCTTATAGAAATATTGCATTCCCTTGCGCAGTCTGTCCGCAAGCTCGTTTCCCTTGTCGGTCAGCATCATTCTGTAGCCGCGCGCAAGCCGGAAATCCTCGCTGTTTTTTTGGATATAGCCGTTTTTTTCAAGGTCTTTGAGCAGGCGTGAGATAAGAGCCTTGTCAAAGCAGCTTATTTTCGAGATCTCGCCCGCGCTCATTCCGCCGCTGCTGCTGCTCATGAGCAAAAGGCAGATAAACCCGGTAGGATTAAGCCCCGAGCTTTCGACCGCGCTTTTCATCAAGCGGTGCATATATTTCGTGCTCGTTACGAACAGCAGTAAAAAGGAATCGAACAGTGAAGTATCCACAACAGCTTCCCTCCCTTGCGAAAAAATATCCAAGAACAAGTTCTAAAAAATAACACATATAGATTTTACCACATTCAAGTTGATTTGTCAACATAAATACGCAGTCTTTTGATGAATTTTTTATGACATTCGGGTGATAGCTTTGTGTACAAAATTTTATTCACAAACGTATAACACAAAATTAAATAAAAGGTCGCTTTGATACTCTTGCAAAAGCTGTTAAAATATAATATAATATTAATGTATATGTTTTTTGTAAATTTTAAAAAACAGAAAGGAATGGGAATGTTATGAGCAGTATGTTAGAACAGCTCAGGGAGCTTGGGGTAAATACCGAGGAGGCTCTTACAAGATTTATGAACAACGAGGCGCTTTATATAAGAATGCTGAAAAAATATCCCGCCGCCGCAGCCGGCGTCGACCCTGCGGGGAAGTTCGCGGCTAAGGACTATGACGGCGCGCTGACCGACACCCACACCCTTAAGGGCGTTACCGGAAACCTTTCGCTTACCCCGCTTTACAAAGCCTACAGCGATATTGTCGCGCTTATTAGAGAGGGCAAGGGCGATCAGGCGGCTAAGGCTTACGAAGAAATGCTTCCCGCCGAAAAGGCTATCATCGACTGTATAAACAATTCCTGATATATAAAAAAAGGAGCAAATGTCAAAATGAAGAAAAACACTATCCTGATAGTTGACGATATGGAGATAAACCGCGTTATCCTCGCGGAGGGCTTTAAGGACGAATATGAGATCCTGGAAGCCGAAAACGGCGTCGAAGCGTTAAAGCTGCTGCGTTCGGACGGCTCTATCACCGCCGTTCTGCTCGATCTTGTCATGCCGGAATTAGACGGAATGGGCGTGCTCAAGGAAATGAGCAAGAGCGGTATGCTCACGCATATACCGGTGTTTATAATAACCGCCGCCGACAGCGAGAAAACTCTTATGGACGCATACAACTTGGGCGCGGTCGATGTTATCTCGAAGCCGTTTATGATAAACTTTTTAAAATGCCGCATAGGAAACGTAATAGAGCTTTACCGCCACAGAAACGATCTTGAGGCGATAATAAACGAACAGATAGAAAAGCTAAACAAGGTAAATCTTTCGATGATAGAAACGCTTGCGACGCTGATAGAATTCCGCGACTGCGAATCGGGCGAGCACGTTCAGCGTATCTGCGGACTTACCGATATACTTATGACGAAGGTCAGCGAGATGTATCCCGAATACCGTCTGCCGCGCGCGGAGATAGACAAGATAGTAATGGCATCTATCCTCCACGATGTTGGAAAAATAGCTATCCCCGACGGTATATTGAACAAGCCCGGCAGACTTACAAAGGAAGAATTTGAGATAATGAAGGAGCACACGACCCGCGGCTGCGATATTTTAACGCAGATACCCGATCTTATGAGCGCGGATCTTTACAGATACAGCTACGACATCTGCCGCCACCACCACGAACGCTATGACGGCAGGGGCTATCCGGACGGTCTTGCCGGAGACGACATAAGCATCTGGTCGCAGGTGGTCGCGGTGGCGGACGTTTATGACGCGCTGACCTCTCCGAGATGCTACAAAGCTCCGTTTACGCATGAAAAATCGGTGGATATGATAAACAACGGCGAATGCGGTATTTTTAATCCCAAGGTGCTTGCCGCCTTTAACGATTCTCTCGAGGAGATACGCATTAAACCGGAAAACGAAAAGGAAGAAAGCTAAAACTCACGGCGCTGTCGAAAAAGGGCAGCGCCGCGTTTTTTATTATCATTCTATTGCGACCGTAAAGGTGAGCGTGTCGGTGTAATCGCCCGCATAGGCTTCTTCTCCGCTCGGGGCAGCCGTAAGATCGAGCAGCGCCCAGCCGCTCGTTTCTCCTGAGAGAACGCTCAGCACTATCCCGCTTTCGTTAAATTCCGCAGTGTTCACAAGCATTGAATAGTTTATATAAGAATCCGCGTTTTTCATTTTAAAATCATTTTTGCTTTTTGCATAAACATGGAGCGTGCTTCCCTGACTTAGGCGAACGTTTTTTGCGCTTACAGCGCGCTGAACGCTAAGCTGACTGTCCGTAAAAGCAACGTCTGCGGGAATAGTGACGATATATCCGCTCGGCAGACTGTAGTCTACGCTGACCTGACCCGACTGAGAGCCGCTTCCCTCCGTTATATCGGCAGCGTTTGCGTTTAACGGCATTGCAAAAGCTATCAAAAGCGATAAGAAAAATTTTTTCATTAAACTCCCCTCCTGACCGTAAGCTTTATTTTAAGCTCGGCGTTGTTAGTCATCGTTCTGTCAGCGTCCATTTGATAAGGCTGTACCTTTATGAGCGCGTCGTATTCGCCGGGAGCGAGAGAGTGAGAAAGCGTTATGCCGCCCACGCTCTCGCCCGGAGCTAAGAGCGGCGACAAATAGAGCGTTTCGGGTTTTTCGGAGCTTAGCAGTATCAATTCAAAGGAAAGATAGTAAGCGTCCCTGTTGGAGACAGGATTATAAAGATCAAGCTGCGCCTGCGCGGTATCCGCGTTTATTTCAAGGCATTCGATGCCGGGTATCTCTACCCCGCGTTCTGCGCTTGACGTTTTCGGTTCGTCCGTAAGCACCACTCCGCCCTCGGGAACAATAACGCTTTGC
The DNA here is from genome assembly GCA_947589205.1 of uncultured Ruminococcus sp. Classification (GTDB taxonomy): domain Bacteria; phylum Bacillota; class Clostridia; order Oscillospirales; family Ruminococcaceae; genus YE71. The sequence continues at coordinate 9,650 of CANQCJ010000009.1, forward strand.
TTGTCTTTTACTGGCATTTGTGCGCCGTGAGAGCATTTTGCAAGCAATATGAGCGCGGCTAAAATGAGCGCGCCGGCAAGAATTAGGGCAATGCGCTTGTTTTTGTTGTTTTTATCCATAAACCACACCACATTTTCATGTTTTTATCCGCCGCCCAATATCATGTTATTCATTTGTCGAATTTTTGGTGCAAAAAAATGCGAGTCCTTAACAGACCCGCTGATATATTTTATTTATTTTCTCGACGCGCCCTTGATACGCGCCATAGCGCGCTTTAACGCCGCTTGAGTGTGGATATACTGCTTTGTTGAAAGCTGCTGGCGCAGACGCTCCTCGGCGCGCTGCTTTGCGGCTTCTGCTCTTATAAGGTCTATCTCCTCGGGACTTTCTATGCTGTCAGCAAACAGCTTTACAAAATCCGGCATTATCTCGATAAACCCGTCCGAAACTACCGCGCGCTTCCATTCGCCGTTACATAGAAACTGTATCTCGCCCGCCGAAAGGCAGCATATCATCGGCTCATGCCCGGCAAGTACGCCGCGGCTGCCGTCGAGCGAGGGAAAGATAAGATGCTCACATTCTACGCCGCAAAAGGATTTATCCACGGCAAGAATATCCAGACGAAAGGTCTTAGCCATTTTCTTACTCCTCCTCGAGCTTCTTAGCCTTTGCTATAACATCGTCGATCGTTCCGACATTGTGGAACGCCGCCTCGGGGTAATCGTCCATTTCTCCGTCAAGTATCGCCTTAAATCCGCGCAGCGTTTCCTTTATCGGCACATAGCAGCCGGGAACGCCGGTGAAGGTCTCGGCGACAAAGAACGGCTGAGAAAGGAATTTCTGGATCTTTCTTGCGCGCATGACCGTCTTTTTGTCCGCTTCGTCAAGCTCCTCCATACCGAGTATCGCGATTATATCCTGCAATTCCTTGTATTTCTGCAATACCTCCTGCGTTTGTCTCGCAATTCTGTAATGCTCCTCGCCCACAACGTCCGGCTCGAGTATCCTCGAGGTAGATTCAAGCGGGTCTACCGCGGGGTAGATGCCCTGTTCTACTATCTTTCTCGAAAGAACGGTAGTCGCGTCAAGGTGAGTAAAGGTTATCGCTGGCGCGGGGTCGGTAAGGTCGTCGGCGGGAACATAGACCGCCTGAACGGAGGTTATCGAACCGTTTTTGGTAGAGGTTATCCTCTCCTGAAGCTCTCCCATTTCGTTAGCAAGCGTCGGCTGATATCCGACCGCCGAGGGCATTCTTCCGAGAAGCGCGCTGACCTCCGAGCCTGCCTGAACGTAACGGAAAATGTTGTCTATAAAAAGCAGAACGTTCTGGTGCGCCACATCGCGGAAATATTCCGCCATTGTAAGCCCGGTCTGCGCTACTCTCATACGCGATCCGGGCGGCTCGTTCATCTGACCGAAAACGAGCGCGGTCTTTTTGATAACTCCCGATTCGGTCATCTCATGCCAGAGGTCGTTGCCCTCTCTCGAACGCTCTCCGACTCCGGTAAATATCGAATAGCCGCCGTGCTCGGTCGCTACGTTTCTTATAAGCTCCTGAATGAGTACCGTTTTGCCGACGCCCGCTCCGCCGAAAAGACCGATCTTACCGCCCTTGGCATACGGCGCAAGCAGGTCTATTACCTTTATTCCGGTCTCGAGTATCTCTACTACCGGACTTTGATCCTCAAAGCTCGGCGGGTCGCGGTGTATCTCCCATTTTTCCTCCGCGTCCGTTTCGCCCTTGCCGTCGATAGTCTCGCCCAAAACGTTGAACATTCTGCCAAGGGTGGCTTCGCCTACGGGCACCTTGATACAGCCGCCCGTTGAAACGACCTCCATTCCCTTGCTTAGTCCGTCGCTTGAAGCAAGCATTATCGCGCGCACGACAGAGCCGCCCATATGCTGGGCGACCTCCATGACCTTTTTCTTTCCGTCAAGCTCCACCACGAGCGCGTCTCTTATATCGGGAAGCCTTCCTTCGGGGAATTCTACGTCGATTACCGCCCCGAGGATCTGTTTTATCCTGCCCTTTTCCATAAATTCACCGATCACTTTCTTTTCAGACTGCGCGCGCCGCCGACTATCTCGGTGATCTCCTGAGTTATCGCCGCCTGCCGCGCTCTGTTATAATCAAGCGTAAGCTGAGCTATCATGTCCTTTGCGCTGTTTGTCGCCGAATCCATCGCGGTCATTCTCGCGTTCTGCTCGCTGCAAAAGGCTTCGGTCAGCACGCCGAAGATAAGACCCTTGGCATAGTTCGGCGCAAGGTGATCCATTACCGCCTTCGGGGACGGCTCAAGCTCCGCGTCAGCGTATTTTTTTTCATATGCTTCATCGCCGAGCAGGTCGGGTTCAAGCGGGAAAAGCTTAATGATAGTCGGTATCTCCGCGCTGCGCTCGAGCTTTGTGAAGATTATATGCACCTCGTCGAGTCTGCCGCGCAGAAAAAGCTCCGTCACCGTTTCCTGAATGCGTCTTGCGCGGTAAAGCGCGGGATCCTGCGCGGTGTAGAGAAATTCCGTATCTACGTTCATTCCCCGCCGTTCAAAATACGCTCTTCCGACAGCCCCCACAACAAAAAGCGCGGTATTTTTGTGCTTTGCAAGCTCGCTCTCGGCAAGCTTGATTATGTTGTGATTATAAGCTCCGCAAAGTCCCTTGTCTCCCGTAACGACTATATATCCGTAGGTCCTTTCGTCCTCGGGCTTTGAGCGTCTGACGTCAAAAAACGGGTGCTCAAAATCCTCCGAATGGTCGAGGATATGCCTTATCGTGGACTGTATATTTTCAAAATAGGGCACGGTCTTGTCAAGATTATCCCTTGCTTTTTTCAGCTTTGAGGAGGAGATGAGATACATAGCGTTAGTGATCTTCATAATATCGCTTACGCTTGCAATGCGCTCTTTTATCTCTCTCATGTTAGCCATAGCCGTTCGCTCCCTTTATGAATTTTTTGCTTTAAATTCCTTTGCCGCCTCTATTATCCTGTTTTCCAGCTCGTCCGGGAGCCTGCCCGTCGAATCTATCTCGTCGACTATATCCGAATAAGCGGTCTCGAAGTAATTTATGATATCCTGCCGAAATTCGCTTATCTTGTTTACCGGAACGTCCTGCATCAGCTTGTGGTCGGCAAGGCAGAGGAGTATGACCTGCTCATGAAGCGGCAGCGGACGGTAAAGCGGCTGCTTGAGAAGCTCCATAAGTCTGTCGCCGTGGTCGAGCATTTCCTTGGTGGTCTTATCGAGATCGGAGCTGAACTGCGTGAATACCTCCATTTCGCGGTACTGCGCAAGATCTATTCTGAGCGTTCCCGCGACCTTTTTCATCGCCTTGGTCTGCGCCGCTCCGCCGACACGCGAAACGGAAAGTCCAACGTTTACGGCAGGTCTTACGCCGGCAAAGAAAAGCTGCGATTCCAAAAAGATCTGACCGTCGGTAATAGAAATAACGTTTGTCGGTATATACGCCGAAACGTCGCCCGCCTGAGTTTCGATTATCGGCAGAGCCGTGATAGAGCCGCCGCCGTGCTCGTCGTCAAGTCTTGACGAACGTTCGAGAAGTCTTGAATGAAGATAGAATACGTCTCCGGGGTAAGCCTCTCTTCCGGGAGATCTTTCAAGCAGCAGGCTCATAGCGCGGTAAGCCGCCGCGTGCTTTGACAGATCGTCATAAACTATCAGCACGTCCTTGCCTTGGTGCATGAAATACTCCGCTATAGCCGTTCCGGAATAGGGGGCTATCCATTGCAGCGGCGCAATATCCGAAGCCATAGCCGCGACGACGATGGTGTGATCCATCGCGCCGTGCTTTTTAAGGTCGCTGACGACCTTAGCCACGGTGGAAGCCTTCTGACCTATCGCCACATAGACGCAGATCATATCCTGATCCTTCTGATTTATTATCGTATCGACGGCTATAGATGTCTTTCCCGTCTGTCTGTCGCCGATTATAAGCTCGCGCTGACCTCTGCCTATCGGGAACATCGAGTCTATCGCAAGTATGCCCGTCTGAAGCGGCGTGGAGACCGGTTTTCTTATACATACTCCGGGAGCTTCGTTCTCTACCGGGTAGTAGTCGTCCTCTCTAATATCTCCGAGACCGTCTATCGGCGCGCCGAGCGCGTTTATAACTCTGCCGATAAACTTTTCGCCGACCGGAACGCCCGCGCGCTTGCCTGTTCTGACTACGCGCGAACCCTCGTGAAGTCCGCGGTCCGCTCCGAGCAGAACGCAGCCTATGGAATTTTCATTTATATTCTGCACGATCGCCTTAACGCCCGTTTCAAATTCGACAAGCTCGCCGAACATCGCGTTGTTAAGTCCGAAAACGTTGACTATGCCGTCATGGATAGAAATTACCGTACCGTTTTCGCTGACCTGCATTTTCGCTTCAAAGCTGTCGATCTCGCTTTTGAGCATGGAGATTATATCCCCTCGGCTCATGCGCTTTCCGACCGCGCCCTTAGCCGCAAGCTCGTTCCTGAGCTTTTTCACGGAGGTCTTTAAGCTCTTGTCATAAAGCATTCCGCCCGCTTCGAGAACATATCCGCCGATAAGGCTTTTGTCGATAACGACCTCGATAACGGCTTCGTCAAGTCCGAGCTTTTCCTTTATTTTTTCGGTAAGCTCATCGAGAGTTTTTTCGTCAGGCTGAGCTACGCAATAAAGCGTGCATTTTTCCGCGTTGAGCCTTTTGAGCTTTAGGCGTTCAAACCGCTCGCTTATATCGTCCATCAGACCGATACAGTCGGGGTTGTCGAGAATAAATTGTCCGATGCCTGCGGGAAAAGCCTTTTGCGCGATGTTGAGCTTTTCCTCGGCGGTAACGTCGGGCGAAAGCAGAGCCGTGCGTATCTCCTCGCTCGAAAGTATCTCCGCGGCGGTCCTTACGCTCTCTCTGTCCGCGTCAAGCTCTAACAGCTTTTGCGCTAAAGCGGCTGAAATATTTTCATTATTCATCAGCGCCACCTACCTCGTCAAGAAGCTCGCGGGCGTAAACAAGATTGCTCTGCTCATCTATATTCTTTTCCATAATGCGCGCCGCCGCCATAACGGCAAGATCGGCTATTTCCTCCTTAGCCGATTCGATAGCCTCGGTGCGTTCGCGCTGTGCGGTCTCGCGCGCCTGAGCTATCATCTTATCCGCATCGGCCTTAGCTTCGCTTATTATTTTACCGCTTCTGATCTGAGCGCGCGCGACTGCCTCTTCGGTTATCTTATCCGCCTCCGCGCTGATTCCCGCAAGCTCGGTCTCGTATTTTTGCTTGACAGCCTCTGCTTCCTCTTTTGCATTTTTCGCCTTTTCAATATCCTCGTTTATCATGCTCTCGCGTTTTTCCATAACGCGGATAACAGGCTTGAACAGGAATTTTTTAAGAAGCGCAAACAAAATCAGCAGATTTATTACCGTCCAGAGAATATCCCATATATCAATATTCAGCATGATCGTCTCTGCCGTCCTTTCCTGAGATTTCTTATTTGAGCACAAATATTATAAGCAGTGCGACAAGCAGACCGTAAATAGAGGTCGCTTCTGCGAGAACGCAGCCTAAAAGCATCGCCTTGTTTATGTCGCCCTTTGCCTCGGGCTGTCTTGCTATCGCATCGCAGGCGTGCGATGTCGCTATGCCTATTCCTATTCCGGCTCCAAGTCCCGTAAGTACCGCGATACCGGCTCCTAATGCTATTGCCATAATAAAACACTCCTTATTATATTTTTAAAATATTTTTACTCTTCGTCCTCGATAGATTCCTGTATGAACAGCGAAGTCAGGAATACGAATATATACGCCTGAAGCAGACCGTCAAATATATCGAAATACAAGCTGAACGGCAGCGGCAGCGCGACGGGGCACATCATCTTGATAAGCTCCATTATGATGAACGCGCCGACGACGTTTCCGAAAAGCCGCATACAAAGCGACAGCGGTCTTATCACTATCTCCAGCACATTCATCGGTGCAAGGATCGCCATAGGCTTTGAAAAAGACTTTATAAATCCCTTAAAGCCGCGGTGATCTATATTCGCGTATTCGATAAGGACTATGCTCATAAGCGCAAGAGCGATAGTAACGCTCAGATCCTTCGTCGGCGGCTTCATGCCGAAAAGTCCGACGATATTTGCAAAGCCGATGTAGATGAGCACTGTTCCAAGATAGGGGAAATATTTCATTCCGTTTTTTCCCATATTGTCATAACAGAAATCTCTTATCCAGCCGACGGCGGTCTCGAGCATAAGCTGGCGTTTAGTCGTCGGAACGACGCTTAAATTCCTTGTCAGCAAAGCCGAAGCTATGACGAGTACGGCTATTATTATCCACGACACCACCGTCGATTCATAGACGGGTATACCGCCCTTTATAAACGGCAGAGGGATAGTAAAAATGATATTGCAGGAAAGCTGCTCGGTTATTTCCTCCGCGATATTTGACGACAGCATTACCGGCTGAACATCAAACGCCATGATAAGGTCACCTCCCTATAAAAATAAAAATCAACCGCGCTCCTTATAAAAGATCGCCGTTGATATAAAAAGCGCATATGCAGTTACGGCTGAAGCTATAATATTTTCGCCTTACAGATGCCCCTTTCGGTCGTTATTATTTTCACAATAATTATTATAGTATGTTTTTATTTATTTGTAAAATAAATATTTTGCATACTTATCATTCACTTTTTGCATAGATATGTCATTTTTCACAAACCTATATACAATTATTCTACATTTTGAGCGCAATATACCTAATGGTTGCAATTCTTCTATTATTTTTTTGAAATTACTTCACAAAAATTTAAGGCAAAAAGCAAGAGCCTGCAAATTTCTCACAGGCTCGTCATTTTTCTAAGCTTCATCTTTATTCGTTCGCTGAGCGAAAGCGGCTTGTAAAAATGCTGGTAATCCTTGTCCTTCGTCCAGTCCCCGCCCCAGAGCCAGCCGTGCTTTGAAAAGATCCTGAAGCATTCATCGTCATGGTCTATCTTGTGTTCAAAGCTCCTTGTCCTGTCGGCGTATTTTTCGGCGTTGGCGGGCATTATAACGCCGTTCTGGATATACGGATTGTAGAGCGGATTTATGTCTATCGCCCTGCCGAGCGCATGAAGCGAGACGGTATCGCTGTTAGCCACGCAGCGGTAATTAAAGCAGCTCGTTATGTTGTTAGCCATAAGCTCGTCGTCGTCCCCACCGAATATATCGGAGGTCTGTACGTTCTCTATCCGATAGCCGCAAGCAAAAAGCTCGTCAAAAATGCTTTTTACTTCCTCCGCCAGTGTAAGCGCGCAGACGATAACGCCGTCATGCTCGGCTTTGTCAAAGCCGATATACTTTACTTCAACGCCTGTCAATTCGCTTTTTCTGATAAGCGCGTTTTCGGGAAGAACAATATTCATCATAGCCTTTTAAACACCGTGCAGCTTAGCGGCGGAACGCTTACTCTGCCGGAGGATCTCTTATAAACGGGTGAACCGTTTTCGTTAAGCCTTATATAAAATACGCCGTTCGGCAGGTTCGCTCCGCGTTCTTCAAAGCGGTTGTTCAGAACGACAAAATAACACTCGTTCTCGTCCACCAGCTCATAAGCAGTAATATCGCCCGCATCGTGGAAATACAAATGCTTTTCAAGCTGCTCGCATTCGCTCATTCTGAAAAGCTCCGACGATTTTCTAAGCGCGATAAGAGCCTTGTAGAATTTGAACACATCTATATTTTCATGCTTGCGCTCCCAGCGTATCATGTTCACATCGTCCGGCGCGTTGTAGCTGTTGCCGTTGAAGCGTTCCGCGCCCTGTCCGTCACGATTTGGCTTTGTCCTAAGAAAATCCTGTCCTAACTGCAAAAACGGCACGCCCTGCGAAAGTATAACGACAGCGGCGGCAAGCTTATCCATTTTTTTGCGGTCGTCCTCGCTCACGTCCTGCGCGGATATCGCCAGCTTATCCCAAAGCGTATGATTGTCGTGCGCTTCGCAGTAATTTATGCTCTGCGCCGGGCTTGAAGCCCATGCGCAGTCGTCCGCCGTACCGTTCAGCCTGCTGAAAGCACAGCTTCCCGCAATGCCGCGCTTTATCGCGCTTATACAGCCGTCGTTTGCGCTGACAAAGCCGCGCTCATAGACGTTGAACGTTCCGCCCTTTATCGCGTCGCGTATATTGTCGTTGAACAGACCCACGCGCGGAAACTGCTTTGCGTTGTGCTTATAGGCGAGCTTTTCAAACGGATAGGCGCACTGTCCGCCCGACCAGCCCTCGCCGTACATAAGTATATCGGGATCTATTTTGTCAAGCTCTTCTCTTATAAGGTTTATCGTCTCTATATCGTGCACCGCCATAAGGTCGAACCTGAAGCCGTCGACCTTATATTCGGCCGCCCAGAATTTTACCGCGTCAACGATATATTTTCTCATCATCGCGTGCTCCGAAGCCGTCTCGTTGCATATTCCCGCGCCGAGCGAGAAATTTCCGTTCTCATCGAGCCGATGATAATAATACGGCACGGTCTGATGGAAATTGGACTTTTCGGTGTAGTAGGTGTGGTTGAACACCACATCGAGCACTACGCCGATCCCCGCCTTATGCAAGGCTAAAATGAGCTGCTTTAATTCTCTTATCCTCTTATCGCCGTCCTCCGGGTCGGTGCAGTAATAGCCCTCCGGGCACATATAGTTTTTCGGGTCGTAGCCCCAGTTGTACTGCCCGGAATAGGGCTTTTTCTCGTCGATGGCAGCGTTGTTCGCTATCGGCAGAAGCTGAACGTGCGTTATGCCCAGCTCCTTTAAATGATCGAGGCAGGTCGTTTCACCCTCGCACTTAGTGCCGGCTATCGTAAAGCCGGTATATCGTCCTCTGTTGTACCATTCCGGTCCGCTCGAGCCGTTTATCGAAAAATCTCTGACATGGCATTCATATATCACCGCGTCGGTAGGCTTTTTGCATTTTACCCTCGGCGTTTCGTTCCAGCCCTCGGGAGAGAGCGCGTCAAAGTCGGGTATATAGCCCCTCTGACCGTTTATTCCGCAGCCCTTGGCGTAAATATCCATGACCTCGCCGAGGTCGAGGCGGCGGATAGAATATTCAAATTCGAGCGTATAGGTATAATATATCCCGTAAGCCTTATGGAACATTTCGACGTACCATACGCCGTTTTCTATTCTCCTCATGCAGAGCGTTTCGATCTTGTTGTCGCCCTCTCCGCTTGTGTAAAGATTAAGATAAACGGCGGTGCAAAGCGGCGCCCAGATCTTAAAGCGGGTCATCTCGCCGTCCGTGACTACTCCCAGGTCGTCCGGATAGTAGGTATTGTCTCTGTCAAAGGCTTCATAGTCGGTAATATATTTTTTCATCGTTATTCTTCCCCTGCTCCATTCTTATTTTTTGCATTTGCGATTATCTCGCCCAGCTTCACCTTAGTCTCATATCCGAGACGCGTGTTTTCGAGCAAGTCTCCGCAAACCTCAGCATATTCGCTCTGAAGCAGCAATATCACCGTAGAGCCGCCGAATTCAAATCTTCCCTTTTCCGCGCCCTTTATGACCGCCGCGCAGCCGCGCTCATAGTTGTTTATTTTTCCGACAAGAGCCGCGCCTATCTCCATCTGGATAATATCCCCGAAGCATTTAGTCCTTAACATACAGTATTCCCTGCTGTTTTCCTTGTACACCGGCACAAACTCGTTGGTTATCGGTCTTACGCTGTTGAGCGCGCCGCTTATCCTCCTGTTGTGGCTTTTAAAGCCGCCGGCAGGATAGATGTATCTGTGATAATCGTCCGGGGTAAGGCGCAGGATAACTGCATAGCCGCCGGCGAATCTTTCGCTGAGCTTTTTGTCTCTCAGCAGAGAGGCAACGCTGTAGACGCTGTTTTTTATGACGAAAATATCCGTTTTGGAGATCTCATAAGCCGTTGCCTTGCCGTCGCAGGGGGAGACGAGTATATCCTCTCCAGGCTGGATAAATCTTCTGCCGGGCTTTATTTTTCTTGTGAAAAAATCGTTGAAGGAATCATAGCTGCTCTTTTCAAAATCGAACATATCTATCCCGTACTTATCCGCGTAGCTTTGAGCAAAGGAAGCGGAAAACCGTGAGCTTAACGCGCAAGCTGACGCTTTGCTGACAAGCGGCGAGGCGGCGGCTTTTAAAAGCAGCCTGCCCGCGGCGTTCTCGTTAGCCCTTTTGAGCATATCCGAAAGCCTGTCCGTTTCATTATATTCGTTGCCTTTTCTGTCGATTATCTTCATATTAACCTCTCACCTTTAAATATCCGAAAATTATCAGCGCAGCCATAATAAAGAAAAGCACTATCGTCTTGACCGAGAATTTCTTTACGTTTATGTTGAGTATAAAAAGAATGGATACGACTATCATAAGTCCCTGAAAAACATACGGGAACGCATTTTCGGGGATATTCTGTCTGCCTAAGTACAGAAGCGGGAAAAACATCGCGACAGTCGTCACGGGCAGCCCCTGATATTTTTTCCTCGGTTCGCTGCATATTCTCTGACGCTCTTCCTCTGTAACGTTGAAATAGCCGAGCCTTATGACCGCCGCCTGTATTATCATATATGACGAAATAAGTCCGAGACCGTGGTTAAAGCCGTAGCTGTAGCCTATCACCGCGGGGTATACCCCGAAGCATACAAGGTCGCAGAGCGAATCTATCTGTATGCCGAAAATTTTCTCATCGTCCGTGCGGTTTTTCATAGCCCGCGCGATCTTGCCGTCAAACATATCGCATACGCCCGACACAAGCAGGCATATGAATACCAGCGAATATTGTCCCTCGAAAACTCGGGTGATGCCGAATACCGATGAAAGCAGACCTATATAGGTCAGTATCACCGATGGATTATAAAAACCTATCATTTTGATTTACTTCCCGTTTAAATTGTTTCAGACTTTGATAAGATGGTCGCCGTTTACAAAATACACAGCCGCCAGTCCGATAACAAGCTGTATTATAAGAAACCTCACGACGACCTGCGTGTCCGACACGCCGAGATTTTTTCTCCAATGGTCGTGTATCGGCGTGCGGATATTTTCCATAAAGCTCTTGACTTTAAGAAAACGCCTTACGCTTAATTTTAAAAGTCCCATTCCGCCGTCAACGATTATGACGCTCGCATAGAATATGAACATGAACGGATCCGCCGAATGGAGCGCTAACAGCGCTAAAAAAACGCCTATTGCGCGCGAGCCCGCGTCTCCCATAAGAAGCCTGCTCGGCGAGCAGTTGTACCAAAGATAAGCAAGCAGTCCGCATATCATTATGTATGAGCTGTATTTAAGGCAGTTTGAATCTAACGTGCCGTCTATCAAAAAAAGCAGTATCGTGCAGACAGAAAGCGAAGCGCACATTCCGTCAACGCCGTCGCAGCAGTTGGTGACGTTTATAGACGCCCAGACGAGCGCCGCGCAGAGAACGGCAAATATCGGCAGCGGTATATGTACGGTCTTGGAAAAGACCGTTATATCCGTATCGTTAAAATACAGAAAATCCGCAGTCACTCCCGCAGTTATCAGCAGGTCGAGCAGACCCTTTTTAAGCTCTCCCCAGGGCTTTTCGGCGGCGTCGTCAAGATAGCCCGTTATCATCGCAAGATAGATAAGCCCGAGATAGATCGAGTGCTCGAGGTCGAGCGGAACGAACAGCGCACAGAGTAGCGTAAAGCTCGTTATCATTATGATACCCGCTCCGCGCGGCTTGCCCTCGCTCAGCGCGCCGTTGACGGCGAACTGTCTGCCGTGGTCTTTAGGGAGCAGTCTCATAAAGAATTTCAGCGAAAAAAACGAGATCAGAAAGCCTGCGGCGGCGATCATCCAACCTATCCCGAGGGTCGATCCGTAAAAGGTTTTAAATAGCATAAGCGTTACTTTCCTTATTTTGGTTTTTATGCACGGACAAAGCAGAACACCGTCTTGTCCGACAAAGCGTCTATTATATTATTATACAACATTCAGCGATAAAATGCAAATTTACTCGGTCGGCATTTTAAACAAACTTTTTCTAACTTTATTGGGCAGATTTTATGAGAAGCCGATATTGACAATATTATTTTAACGTGATATAATCATAAAGAATTTTAAAATATTTGAAAGGAAAGACAAATGGACTATAAGCGCACCCGTCTCGGCTGTTATATGGGGTATATAACTCAGGCGGCGGTGAATAACTATCTGCCGCTGCTTTTCGTCACGCTTGAAAAACGCTTCGGCTTGGGCGCGGACAAGCTTTCCGCGCTTATCGCCGCGAATTTTCTCACACAGCTTCTTATAGATCTCATCAGCCCGATAATAACAAAAAATCTCGGCAGGCGCGCGGCTTTGCTGTTCGGCTGTGTAACGTCGGCTCTCGGACTGTCGCTTCTGAGCGTTCTGCCGTTTGCGATGAAGCCTATGGCGGGGCTTTTCGTCTGCGTTGTTTTAAGCGCGATAGGCGGCGGGATAATGGAGGTGCTCGTCAGCCCGGTCATCGAGGACTGCCCGAGCGGCAATAAGGCGGGTCAGATGAGCCTGCTTCATTCCTTTTACTGCTGGGGCGCGGCAGGGTGCGTTATCGTTTCAACGATATTTTTCGCCGTTTTCGGAAGAAACTCATGGAGGATACTTTCTCTCGTCTGGGCGGTGATACCGGCTTTGGATCTGCTGCTTTTTGCAAAAGCCCCGATACCCGAAACGAGCGAAGAAGCAAAAGGCGGAAAAATTTTCGGCAGCGGCGTTTTTTACATACTTATCATCATGATGCTCTGCGCGGGAGCTTCGGAGCTTGCGATAAGCCAATGGGCTTCGGCGTTCGCCGAGACCTCGCTTAACATAACAAAAACTGCGGGAGATATAGCCGGACCGTTCGCGTTTGCTTTGCTTATGGGGTCTTCACGGCTTGTCGGAACAAGGGTCACGGTCGAAAAACTCCCCGGATATATGACATTCAGCGCACTGCTCTGCGCCATCGGCTACTGCCTTGCCGCGTTTTCTCCACACCCCGC
>CANQCJ010000010.1 GCA_947589205.1 uncultured Ruminococcus sp.
ATGATCTGCATGAGCTCTCCTGGAAGATATATCGAAACGCTCTGCGGACTTTACTCAAAGGGCTACACCGATTTTTACGGCAGACAGGAGCTTAACTGCGACAGCGCGAAAATAACCGAAATATCGGCGCAGAACCATACCGTTTCCTCAAGGTCGCTGCAATACGACTCAACGCTGAGAGATATAGAATGCCGCGCGCTTGCCGCTTCGGAATTTTTAAACTGCGATTCGCTGCTTAAATGGCGCAGAGATCTTCCCGCGGCTAATCAGCACACCTGCACCGGTCAGGTCTGCGACGTCAGGACAAATATAATTTTGGCGGGAGGGCAGTGACGATGACAGATTACAACAATTCCGCCGCCCGCCGCGATATCGACAGGATAAGAGAGATCTTCCGAAAGCTCGAGCAGAATACCGAGCTTGCTTCGATACTCGGCCATGATTTCACCGATTCTCTCGCCGAATGGAACGCGCTTATAGACAAGCGCAGCTCCGAACCGTTCACGCTTGTGATACTGGGCGATTTCAAGCGCGGAAAAAGCACGATAATAAACGCGCTTCTCGGCAAGGAGACAGCGCCCTCCAACGTCTCTCCGGAGACCTATACGATAAACGAGATCTCCTACGGTGATAAGCGTTCCGCCGAAGCGGTGCTCGAAAACGGTCAGCGAAAGCAGCTGGAGCTTAGCGATATCACCCGCGACAGACTGGAGGTCCTTATGAAGATGTTCCCGGCTAAGGTGGAATATCTCGATATAAAGGACAACGCGGAGATACTTAAAGAAATAAGGATAGTCGACACCCCGGGTCTGTCGGATCTGGACGATCTTGACAGACAGGTGACGGAGTATCTTGTAAACGCAGACGCCATAATGTACGCGGCGTCCTGCCTGCTTCCCTTTTCGGAATCCGAACAGATCTATCTTGCGACCCACGTCCAGCCGCGCCGCTTCGGTATGCTGTATGTGCTGGTCAATATGTTAGACGCGCTCGATTCGCAGACGGACGTTGACAAGATCATGAAGCGTTTTAAAGCTATAAGCGAAAAGATCGTACCGAATTCGTTCGTTTACGGAATAAGCGGAGCGGACGAATTAAGGCGAAAGCTGAAGCAGGAGCGTATGCCCGACAAGGGCACGAGAGAGTTCTACGAAACGCAGTTCATGCAGTTTGAAATGTCGCTGCAGCGGGATATCATACTTAAAAAGGATATAATACGCACCAAAAGAGTGCTCGCCATGATGGAGGATATGACCGCCGAGACCGGCGCAAAGCTTCATATGTTTTCCGAAATGGCGGAGATGGACTATAAAAAGCTCGAAGCCAAGGAACGCGACTTTGACGAGGAATGCTCTCAGCTTTCCGCCGCTCTGGAGGAATGCAAGCCCGCTCTGCACCTTAGCATGACCGAAATGCAGCAGCAGGCGGAAACATGGATGTATGAGTTTTTCGCAAAGCTCAGAGTAAGCATACTCGAATGCCGCGCTAAGGACGAAAACGGCGAGGATATCTATTCTTCGGAGGATATAGAAAAATATTTCTATTCCTATCTTATGGAAAAGGTTGGAGAAGCCTACCGCACCTGCATAGAATACCACCGCGACAGAGTAAACGAGCTTGTGGACAGCCTTAGCCGTAAGCTTGCCAAAAAGCTCGGTATCGAGGATCTTTCACAGGTGACGCAGACGACCTCGGTAGACAGGATAATGCGTTCGCTCGGCAAAAACGTAACGCGTCAGGTAATGGGCGTAAAGCTGTTCGGCACGAGCGAGACCTTCCCGCCCGCGACAATGAGCGCGTTCAGCAAGATACTCGGCAGGAAAAAGCAGACGGATATTATAGATATCGCGCTTGAAAATTACGACGAGATACGCTCTAATATCGTCAAGGATATAAAAACGGTCTATCAGGATCTCGAGGTCAAGGCGATAGCACAGCTTGACAGTATTTACCAGTATCAGGCGGAAATAGGCAAGGAGGCTCTCGGTCACGCAAAGCAGATAATGGAGAGCTATTCGGGAGCGCAGATAGGAAAAACGCTTCACGAAGCGTTGGATATGCTTAAAGAGCCTATAGAGCTGCTGGAAAAATACAGAGAGACCAACTAAGAATACCACCTCCTTTATCCCCTCAATAAAAGCGGTCTTTGCATAAACACCCTCAGTGTTAGCAAAGACCGCTCGATTTTTCAAGAAATATAATTTCAAGAAATATGATCTTGTATAATTTCCGCGCTGTTGAGCAGTCCGGTGTAAAGTCCGTTCAGCAGCTCGCTCTCCGCCGGAGCGGCGTTCGCCGTGCCGTCCTGATAAGCTTCTCCGTCCATAGCCGTAATACCCGGTAAAATTTCGTCCCTGCCCGCGTTTTCCGCATCAGCCGTTCCCTCGTTTTCCTCCGACTTTAAAGTCTCGTCCTCGGCAGCCGCACCGCCGGGCTCCTCCTCGGCGTTTTCAAGCGAGGTCTCCGGCTTTACGGCTTCGGCATTGACCTCGTTCTTCTCATCTGCAAAAGATCCGCCGTCCGCGCCCTCCTCCGCAGCTCCTCCGGCAAAATTCTCGGCAGCATTTCCGCCGGCATTATCGGCGGGTTCTCCTGCTAAGTCCTCACTGTAGTGAGTATCCGCGCTTTTTTGCGTCTGCAAATTCACAGCCGCCGGGATATAGTGCATTCCGACGACGACAGCCGCAGCGGCTGCGGCGCAGCAAAGCACCCTTATACTGCGCGCCTTTGCAAGGTTTGAAGCTTTTATCCGCTTTGCCGTGTTTTCATCGAGCATTTCTTCGATAAAGCCGCCGTCCGCTTCGCCTATAAGGCGGTATATCATATCCGTTTTGTTTGTCTCCTTTTTCTCCTTCGTTCCCACGCGTACTCTCCTCCCTTTTTTCTCTTTAAACGCCGAAGCCGCTTTGCTCCAGCGCGCGCTTTAAGCTCTTTCTAAGCCTGTGCAGCGTAACGCTGAGACTGTTCGGACTTATCCCGTATTTCAGCGAAATTTGTGATATCGGTTCACCGAGCCAGTAGCGGCGCAGAAAATATATCCGCTGTTCTTTTGTAAGAGCCTTAAGCCAATCGTTCAGACAGTCCCTTAGCGCGGGATCCTCCGCTTCGCCGAGCGGTCTGTCGGGGATACATTCGCTTAATTCCTCAAAGCAAAGCGCGTCTCTTTCGGCACGCTTGGCGGCGTTCTTTTTTCTGAAAAGATCGAGCGAAAGATTTCTCACTATCCTGCCGAGATAGGCGCAAAGCGAAGAGGGTCGGTTGGGCGGAACGGAATTCCACACCTTCAGGTAAGAGTCGTTGACGCACTCCTCGCAGTCGCGCTCATCGCCGACTATCCGTGAGGAAATGCTGCGGCACAGCGCGCCGTATTTTTTATCTGTTTCAGCTATCGCCTGCTGGTCTCTGCAAAAGTACATCTCGATAATAGCCGTGTCGTCCATTGCGCGCGCAGCCGCTCCTTTCTTATGTTCTCATAATATATTGACGCAAAAACACCGATGATAGTTACGGTGAATTTGTAAACTATTTGTAAACTTTATCCCCGAGTATCAGCTCGGGAGGGGCAGTGTCTTACCTCTTACATCTTAAAAGCGAAGCGTTCTATCCTCTTTTTGAGGGACAAATTTCTTTAAGCTCACATTCTCCGCACTGCTCGCCGCGCGCTTTGCAGCGTTCTCTGCCGAACATCACAAGGCGGTGACAAAAGCCGGAGGACTTTTCGGGAGCTAAAATTTCCCGAAGCTCTTTTTCCGTCTTTAGCGGGTCCTTTGAAGAGGTAAGCCCCAGCCTGCCGCAGATCCTTATGCAATGGGTATCGGCAACGACCGCCGGCTTTCCGAAAACGTCTCCCATAATAAGGTTAGCCGTTTTTCTGCCGATACCCGGCAGGGTCGTCAGCTTTTCGATGCCGTCGGGTATCTCGCCGTTAAAATCGCTCATTATCTTGGCGCACATTCCCACGATAGACGCCGCCTTCGTCTTGTAAAGTCCGCAGGGCATTATTATTTTTTCAATATCCTTGACATCGGCTTTTGCAAAATCCTCTATCGTGCGGTATTTTTCAAAAAGCTCCTTCGTGACGATATTCACCCTCGCGTCGGTGCACTGAGCCGACAGCCGCCCCGCTATCATAAGCTCGTGCGGCTTTGTGTATGTAAGCGAACAAACAGCGTCCGGATATTTTTCCTCTAAAATGCTCACCGCTTTGGCGGCGCGTTCGATCCTTGTCCTTTTTTCGTTATCCATAATTTTCCTTGTCACTCCATTCGTTAAGCTATTATTATTCTATCACATTCGACAGATATTTTCAAGTGCAAAAAAACACTTGCAAAACTGTTATTTATATGTTATAATAAACAAAGACCCGTGCTTATAAGCACGCGGCGAAAGGAATGTTTATCTGTCTTGGCTAATTCGGGTTACAAAAAACTGTTTTCAAATACCCTGATCTTTGCGCTCGGCTCGTTCAGCTCGAAGATACTGATGATACTGCTGGTAAACGTTTATACGACCTATCTGACGCAGGCGGAGATGGGCGTAAACGACGTTATACAGCAGATAGCTAACTGGCTGTTGCCGATAGTTACCTTTACAATAAGCGAATCGGTCATACGCTTCGGTCTGGATAAGGTATACGACAAAAAGCAGGTGTTTACTATAGCTAATACCGCCTGCTTCGGCGGACTCGCGCTCCTTGCGGCCGTGCTGCCGATAGTGACGGTCAGCGGCGTCGCGGACAAATATCTTCAAGGGTATTCCGCGCTTATTTTCGTATATATGATAACCGCGTCGCTGAAGCTCGTCTATTCAAACTTTCTGCGCGCGCTGGAAAAAATAAAGCTCTATGCGATAAATTCGATACTCACCACCGCGCTGACGCTTATCGGCACTATACTTTTTATCTGCGTTTTCAAAATGGGCAACGCAGGATATTTGTATTCTATAATAGTCTCCGACTTTTTGTCGATACTGTTCATGCTCGTTACCGCAAGGCTCTGGAAATATTTCGACTATAAACGCTTTGACCGTGAGCTTGCGAAAACCATGTTCGCTTACTGCATACCGCTGATACCGGCGCAGATAATGTGGCTTATAACAAACAGCTCCGATTCGTTCATGACGACCTACTACATCGGTCCTGAAAAAAACGGCATACTTTCCGCCTCCTACAAGATAGCGAATCTCGTTTCAACGGTCTATCTCATGTTCGGTCAGGCGTGGAATATGTCCGCGATAATGGAGGACGATTCGGACGACCGCGATGAATTTTATTCAAACGTTTTCCATATAAATCAGTGTCTGCTGTATATACTCGCGGCGGGCTGTCTGATGATCTGCCGCCCGCTTACCGCTATATGGATGGGCGACGCTTTTCAGGAAAGCGCAAGGTATTCTCCGATACTTATTTACTCTACGATATTTTCCTGCTTTACGACCTTTATGGGTTCGATCTATCTTGCTTCAAACAAGACAAAGCGTTCGCTCGTTACAAGCCTTATATCGGGAGCTGTAAATATCGGACTTAACGTGATACTGATACCGCGCATAGGTCTCTACGGTCCGCCTATATCTACGGTGGTGTCTTATCTTGCGGTGTTCATAGTAAGAGCATACGATTCAAGAAGGCTCGTGCCGTTTGACCTAAGGCTCAAAAAGCTTGTAGGCAACAACATACTGCTGATAATAATGACGGTCATCTGCGCCGCGCAGTATTTTTCAAAGCCGCTCGGGATACTCGCGGCAATAACGCTGCCGCTTATGTTCATACTTGTCGCCGCGCTCAACATAAGACCGGTATGGCGTGCAATGATGTCGATACTTCCGTCGCGGATAAAGAATATCTTAGAACGCATCGGCACGATAAGGCTTATCATACTTTGCTTTGTTCTTGCGGGCTATGCGGTGCTCTGTTGGTTTGTACGCATAACGCTTCCGCTCACTATGCTGATAATTTTCTCGGCTGCGGCGGCTTACGGCACGGTGCGCAAAAAGGAAGGCGCGAAAATGCTCGGCGCTGCGGGAATTTTTGTCACCCTTTGGATAAGCTCCGGCATAGCTAACGCCTTTACGGCGATACTTGTGCTCGCGGCGTTTTCTTATCTTCACCGCGCGGAGGGCTGGGTGTTCGCCGTCGGCTGCATAAGCTTTATAAGCGTTATCGGCACTATCTTCGGCTCTGCCGCGGGAGTATTCACCGCGCTTATAATACTGCTCACGGCGGCGGTCACGAACCTTGAAACGGTGTTTAAGCTTATAAACAAGCTTACTTCGCTCATCGGCAGATCAAAAAAATAATTTACTTTGAAAAAATTTTTATAAAGGAGAATCGTTATCATGGCAGAATTAAAATTTGAGATCACAAAGCATATCGGCGTACTTTCCGAAAGCGCGAGGGGCTGGACAAAAGAGCTTAATATGGTAAGCTGGAACGAGCGCGAGGCTAAGTACGATATAAGAGAATGGAGTCCCGATCATTCGAGAATGGGCAAGGGCGTCACGCTTACCGAGGAGGATATAGAAAACCTCAGAAAGCTGCTCAACGGCGAGGAGATAGAGGACGATATAAACGAGGACGATTTTGTCTGATATCAAGAGGGCTGAAAAAATGAAAAAGATCTTTTGGCTGCTTTTTACGCTTCTGCTCGTTTCCGCCGCAGGCGGTATCGCGTTCAAATATTTTTCCGACAGGCGTGAGGAATATTATCTCGTTTCGGAAAAACCGATTGATATATGAGCGAGTGTGAAAGCTGCGCGTACTATATGTACGACGAGGAGTATGACGAATACCTCTGCACGGCGGAGCTTGACGAGGACGATATTTACCGTCTCTCTTCGGGACAAAACGGCTGTCCGTTCTACCGCGGCGGAGATGAATATTCTATTGTGAGAAAACAGAATTAAAACGGAGGATATTCTCCGAGGAAAGGAAAAAATAACATGGCTTTATTTGGAAAAAACAAGAACACCGATGAGGAAGAGCTTGACCGCAGCGATGCGTTCGACATCGAGGAGGAAGAGGAGGAGGACGTAACGGCGGAGCCGGAAAACGACGCGCCCGCCGAGGACGCAAACGCGCAGTTCCAGAAGGAATGCGAGAACATCAGCCGCTGCTTTCGGGTGCTGCTCCCTCAGCAGCTTTACGCGGGCTTCTATTACGCCGAGCTTCAGGAGGACGGCTATATAGACGATTTCTGCTGCTATGCCGCCGACGGAAAATTTATGGACAGACAGGATATACCCAAGCTCTGCGGACTCGCTCTGCCTGATATGGTAGCGCGCGAGGAAAAACTCGAACAGGCGTTTTTCAAGCTCAGAAAAAGCGCGCAGGCGGCTTCCGGAAAGGTCTGCAACGCGCTTAGTCTTACTATGATGCACGACGGTCAGGTAAAGGTAGATCTCGTAAGCGGAGAGCTTAAAGAGGGCGAGGAGGAAAAACGCTACAACGCATGGAGAGAAAGGGTAGACGCAGCCGACCCCAAAAAAGCCGGAAGCGGTCTCAACCCCGTAAAAATAGAACAGCTCAGAGAACGCACGAAGGAAACAAACATGAAGCTCGGCACGGAGTTTTTCAGTATGCTGCCGGACGTTGACTTCACCAAGGCTTACCTCTATGCCGAAAACGGCGAAAACGGCGTTTTCTTCTATCAGCGTTTTATAACGTCAGACGGCGAGATGATCGACGGCGACGAGGTTTTTGAACGCTACGGAATGGACATGAACAAAGCTGTCGACGACCGTATCAAGGTCGTTAAGATCATCATGGAGCTTATCGGTATATTTAAGGAATCCGGCGAAAGACCGTTTACCTCCATTACCCTTTCGGTCACCGGAAAAGGCGAATTTCAGTGCGACCTCGGCTTTGGTCCTACCGACGAAGCCGGAGAGGACGCGCGCATCGAAGCGTGGAAGCAGTCGCACACCTGATTTACGAGAGGTCCACGGTCTGAGCGAAGCTCAGACGCTTGCCTCTATTACGCCTGCGTTCTCGAATAGCCCGGCATTTTGTGCAGAACGTTTTCGCTTTCAAAGCGTTCAACGCTTGAAACGGCGGGATATATCGCCTTATAGCCGTAACGGCTTCTGATAGAATCCGCGGCTTTGTTTAAACGCGCGCGCTTTTCGGCAAGCTCGGGACTGCTGAACATATCCAGCTGCTCCGGCTCGTCCGCGCTGTGAAGCTCAAAGCAGCAGACGGATACCGCTCTTACCGCGCCGAGATCATCTATGCTGTAAAGCGAATCGAACAGCTCGTCGGCTATGCGGGCGATCTCGCGGGAATCGTCAAGGCGGCGGGTACTGTGGGTCTGCTTTCTGAATACCCGCAGATTTGCGCTTTTTACGGAAACGGCTACCCCGTTCGCGCAAAGTCCCGCTTTTCTCATGCGCCATGCAACGCTCTCGGACATCGCCATTATAAAAGCGTGTATCTCGAAGCGGTTAAAAAGATCTCTCGGGGCGGTCGAGCCGTTTGAAACGCTCTTTACCTCGCGGCTGACGTCCGACAGCGGGATATAGCTGTCGCCTATGCCGTTTGCATAACGCGAAAGCTCCGCGCCGCGCTTGCCGAACCAGGAGCGAAGATACTGTATCGGCGTATCGGCAAGCTCGCCTATCGTAAAAACTCCGCGCGAATTAAGCTTTTTCTTTGTCGCAGGACCGACAAACAGCAGCCCGCCCACATCGAGTCCGCGCGTCATGCTGCGGAAATTTTCGCGGGTTATAAGCGTGGTAGCGTCCGGCTTTTTCATATCCGAACCGAGCTTCGCCATTATTTTGTTAAAGCTCGCGCCTACCGAAACGGTTATGCCGAGCTCCTCGCGGACGGCGTTTCTTATCTCGTCGGCGACCTCCTTTATATCGCGGCGGGTACAGGTAACGTCGAGCCAGCATTCGTCGATGCCGAACGGCTCTATCCTGTCGGTGTAGCGTTCATAGATAAGCCGTGCGCGGCGGGACATATCGAGATAAAGATCGAAATGCGGCTCGACCGTGACAAGCTCGGGGCATTTTTCCCGCGCCTGCCATATCGCTTCGCCGGTAGCTACACCGCGGTTTTTCGCAAGCATATTTTTCGCTAAAATTATCCCGCGGCGTTCTTCGACAGAACCCGCCACCGCCATCGGCAGATCTCTTAACCGCGGATCATAAAGGCATTCTATAGAAGCAAAGCAGTTGTTCATATCAACGTGCAGTATCTTTCTGTCGGGAACGATCATAGGTCTGTCAGCTCTTTTCCATTAAAAAATTTTTACGTATTTTTATTATTTGCATTTTTTTAGAGGTTATTAAAAACGAATAAACGTTCTTGTGGTTGTCATTATAACACAAAACATTTGTTTTGTCAAGAACATATGTACACAAATATTCATCCGAACATTTGTACACAATGAACAAACGTTTTGGACGCTTCTGCGCTCAAAAAAGGGGAGTGAAATATTATGATATACGAAAGCATAAAAAAGCTTATCTGCTACGGCAGGGAAAAAGGACTTATCGACCCGCTCGATATCACCTACTGCACCAACAGGCTGTTAGAACAGCTTAAGCTTGACGATTATGAAGAACCGGAGGAGGAATATCATAACGTTGACTTAGAGAGCACGCTTGCGGAAATTTTAAGCTATGCCGAAGAAAACAAGCTTTGCGGCGAGGGGATCGTTTACCGCGATCTTTTCGACACGGCGATAATGGGCTGCATAACTCCCGCGCCGAGCGTTGTAAACGCGCGCTTTTCGGCGGACAGGAAAAAAAGCCCGCAGCTTGCGACCGATAATTTTTACAAATTCAGCGGCGATACCGACTACATAAGACGCTGCCGCATAGCTAAGGATATGCGCTGGAGAGCGGATACCGAATACGGTCAGCTCGATATAACGATAAATCTTTCAAAGCCGGAAAAGGATCCCAAGGCTATAGCCGCAGCCAAAAACGCTCCGCAGGCGGGCTATCCGAAATGTCAGCTTTGCAGAGAGTGCGAGGGCTATGCGGGCAGAGTGAACTACCCGGCGCGCCAGAACCACCGCATCGCGGCGATAAGGATACTCGGCGAGGACTGGGGATTTCAGTATTCTCCGTATGTTTACTATAACGAGCACTGCATCGTGTTCAACAAAAAGCATACGCCTATGGTGATAGACAAGGGCGCGTTTGAAAAGCTGTTTGATTTTATAAGACAATTCCCGCACTACTTTGTCGGCTCTAACGCCGACCTGCCGATAGTGGGCGGCTCTATACTCGCGCACGAGCATTTTCAGGGCGGACGGTATACCTTTGCGATGGAACGCGCGCAGATAGAAACTCCCGTCAGCTTTGAAGGCTTTGAGGATATCACCGCCGGCATCGTAAAATGGCCGATGTCGGTAATAAGGATAAAGGGAAGCGACCCGACCCGACTTGCGGAGCTTGCGGATAAGATACTGCGCTGCTGGAGGGGCTACAGCGATGAGCAAAGCTTTATTTTCGCCGAAACGAACGGCGAACCTCACAACACCGTAACGCCGATAGCGAGAATGAACGGAAATAATTTTGAAATGGATCTTGTTCTTAGAAACAACATAACGACAGACGAACACCCTCTCGGCGTCTACCACCCGCACGCGGAGCTGCACCATATCAAAAAGGAAAATATCGGACTTATAGAGGTGATGGGTCTCGCCGTTTTACCGAGCAGACTTAAAGGCGAGCTTGCAAGGCTTCAGCAGGCTCTCATAAACAACGAGGATATAAGAGCGATCCCGGAAATTGAAAAGCACGCCGACTGGATAGACGGGATAAAGAAAAATTACGATGACATAAACTCTTCAAACGCCGAGGATATACTTAAAAAAGAAGTCGGCATAGTTTTCTCAAGGGTGCTCGAGCACGCGGGAGTGTACAAGAGGACAGACGAGGGCAAGGCGGCGTTTTTGAAATTTGTCGGCTTTGTAAATTCCGAGGACAAGTGAAAAAATGAGAGAGAGCATACTTACCATACCGATAACCGACGTCTTTGAACCCAAAAGCGGCTGCCCTATCTGCCGAATGAGAAACACCCTCGAGCAGCATGCGGTGGAATACATAATGGGCGCAGCAATGATGGAGCCGGACGTTAGGATAGAAACAAACAAGGCGGGCTTCTGCAAGGAGCATTTCGAGCAGATGAGAGGCTGCAAGAACCGCCTGTCGCTCGCGCTTATTTTGCAGTCGCATTTGCAGGAGCTTCAAAAGCACGTTTTTGACGACAAAAGGCTTTTTGAAACTAAAGAGTCAAAAAACAAAAAAACGGTGGAAAGGGTCTCGCAGATAACCAACGACTGCTTTGTCTGCAACAAGATAGAATGGGGAATGTCGCGGCTTATGAACACGCTTTTCGAGCTTTACGGCAAGGAGCGCGATTTCAGAGAGCAGTTTTCACAGCAGGAATATCTCTGCCTGCCGCACTATAAGCTGCTCATGCGCCGCAGCGAAACGGACGTCGACAAAAGTTGCCGCGCGGGTTTCCGTGACGCCTGCACCGAGCTTGTCAGAAAATATCTCGATTCGCTTGAAAAGGATATTTCTCATTACTGCAAAATGTACGATTACCGAAACACCGGCAAGGACGCGGACTGGGGAAATTCAAAGGACGCGATAGAACGCGCCATATTGTTTTTAACTACAAGATAAGGAGGAAAAAATTTATGAACAGCAAAAATCTGCCGCAGGTAAAGCTCGGCATAGCCGCCGTCTCGCGCGACTGCTTTCCGATGAGCCTTTCCGAAAGGCGCAGAAAAGCCGTCGTAAAGGCTTATAAGGAAAAATACGGAGACGGACTTTTTGAATGTCAGACGATAATAGAAAACGAGCTAGATATGAGAAGGGCTCTCGATGAGCTTAACGATGCGGGCTGCAATGCGGTCGTTATCTATCTCGGAAACTTCGGTCCGGAGACCCCCGAAACGATGCTTGCAAAATACTTCGACGGACCTGCGATGTTTGCAGCAGCAGCCGAGGAGGACTGCCTTGCGGACGGCTGCGGGCTTTGCGACAACAGAGGCGATGCTTACTGCGGAATGCTCAACGCAAGCTACAATCTTACGCTGCGCGGGATAAAGGCGTATATCCCCGAATATCCGGTCGGCACTGCCGATGAGGTCGCCGATATGATAAACGGCTTTTTGCCGATAGCAAGGGGCATACTCGGACTTAAAAATTTAAAAATAATATCGTTCGGTCCGCGCCCGCAGGATTTTCTTGCCTGCAACGCGCCGATAAAGCGGCTTTACGATCTGGGCGTGGAGATAGAGGAAAATTCAGAGCTGGATCTTTTCGCGGCGTATAACGAGCATAACAACGATGAGCGCATACCCGCGCTTGTAGAGGAAATGAGCGAGGAGCTTGGCGGCGGCAACAAAATGGCGGGCATACTTCCCAAGCTCGCGCAGTATGAGCTTACGCTGCTCGACTGGGCGGAAGCCCACAGGGGCGAAAGAAGCTTTGTTACGTTTGCAAACAAATGCTGGCCGTCCTTCCAGACGCAGTTCGGCTTTGTTCCCTGCTACGTAAACGGCAGACTTGCGGCAAGGGGCATACCGGTCTCCTGCGAGGTCGACATCTACGGCGCGCTCAGCGAATACCTCGGCGAATGCGTTTCCGACGGCATAGCAACGCTTCTCGATATAAACAACACCGTTCCCGGGGATATCTACAAGACCGACATCGCCGGAAAATTCCCCTACACCCAGAGAGACACATTTATGGGCTTCCACTGCGGAAACGGTTCCTCCTGCATAATGCAAAACCCGATAATGAATTATCAGAGAATAATGCACCGCGGTCTCGAGCCGGACAAAGAGCCGGATATAACCCGCGGCACGCTCGAGGGCGACATCGTTCCGGGAGATATAACCTTCTTCCGTCTGCACTCGTCAGCCGACGCGAGGCTTCAAGCCTATGCCGCCGAGGGCGAGGTGCTGCCCGTCGCGACGCGCTCGTTCGGCACGATAGGAATTTTCGCGATAAAGGAAATGGCGCGTTTTTACAGATATGTGCTCATAGAAAAAGCCTACCCCCACCACGGCGCGGTCGTTTTCGGTCACCACGGCAGAGCGCTGTTTGACGTGCTCAAATACTTAGGCGTTGAGGATATAAGCTTCAACCGTCCGGCGGGTATGCTCTACGAAAAGGAAAATCCTTATAAATAAATAATTTGAGACGTCCCCTGCTTTGGGGGCGTCTTATTTTTTTACGAAATATCTCCGCGTTCACAAAAAATTAACGAACGAAAATGATTTTTCTGTAAATTTTATTCCCATTATATGATTTGAAAGTACGTTTTAGCGGACTGATTTGAAAACTTTTGCTTTTAAAATAAAGAAAACAGCCGGAGTTTCTAACAATATCAACAGAGTTTTCAACAATTGCGATAACGAAAACGCATTTTGAGGGCGGTTTTCAACAATTCTGTCCGCTCAAAGGGAGTTTTCAACAAAAAGCGAACCGAAAAGGAGAAAACGGGAAATGATAAAGGGTATAAATAAACAAATAATCGAGATAAAATGTACAGATGATGAATATTTTGATAAAGTTTTGTTATTTGTGCGCGCCGACCGCGCCGGAACGCCCGAGGGAACATTAAGAAAAAACGCGGACAATTTCTGCGGAAAAATTTTCGGCTGCCGCCGACCGCAAAGCCCCACCCGTCTGCGCGCAGCGACGCTCGTGATACTTTTAGCACTGCTTCTCGGACTGCTGATATGCGTCCTCGCTCTGCTCTGACCCGATTAGTCATAATGCCCAAACTTTTTACTTCAAATTATACAAAACAGCAAAACGCTTAGAAAAAACTTCAAAGTCTATTGGCTTTTGAAGTTTTTTGTGTTATAATTATTTTTGTATAAAAAATTTCCCGGAATGGTGGGATAAAAACAGATCATGGATAACAGCGAAAAAAAGCGCGGCAGATACCGCGAAGCGGCTGAGGACAGCGATGTCATTTACGGCAGGAACGCCGTGACGGAGGCTCTCAAGGCCGGCAGGATAATAGATTTGATATATGTAAACAAAAACGCGGGCGGTTCGGTCGGCAGGATATGCGCGCTTGCCGCAGAAAAAGGCATACCGGTAAAGTACACCGACGACCGAAAGCTCGATTCGCTCTGCTTCGGACAGGCTCATCAGGGCTGCGCCGCTCTCACCGGCTGCGCCGAATACTGCACTATAGAGGATATCCTTGAATACGCAGGGCAGAAAAACGAGGATCCGTTTATTATAATCTGCGATGAGATAGAGGATCCGCACAACCTCGGCGCGATAATGAGAACAGCCGAGGCCGCGGGAGCGCACGGGATAATAATTCCCAAAAGGCGAAGCGCGTCGCTTACTCACACGGTCTTTAAGACCTCGGCGGGCGCGGCAAGCTGGATAAAGACCGCGCGGGTGGCAAATCTCGCTGCAGCGGTAAAGCAGCTCAAGGAAAACGGCATATGGGTATACGGCGCGGATATGGACGGCAGGAGCGTTTTTGAAACGGATCTTAAAGGTCCCGCCGCGCTGGTCATCGGCTCGGAGGGCTTCGGAATGGGGCGGCTGATGAAGGAAAGCTGCGATCTTCTGATAAGCCTGCCGATGCTCGGACAGGTAAATTCGCTCAACGCTTCGGTTGCGGCGGGTATATGTATGTATGAGATAGTAAGACAAAGAAACAGCGGCAGGGAGTGAACGAAAAATGTCGGAAAACAATAAAGATACCCGGATAGACGTAGACGATATACTTAACGAATATTCCGCTTCGTCAGACTCTAAGGATATAGAGCTTGAACAGATAATAACCGAGGTCAACCGCGATACGGCTTCTTCGGACGAGGGCAAAACACCTTTATCCGATGAAACCGAACCCCCCGAGATACGAGCCGAACCGGAAATTACAGAGACCGAAGCAGAAGAAGTACCGGAAACAGAGCCTGCTGCCGAAAGCGTTTTGACGGAAACGGAGACCGTTCCGCAGGAGGATACTCTTACCGAAGAGGATATGGCTCAGCTCAGAAAAATGCTCGGCAAGGGCGCGGCTTTTACTATGAGAACGGCCGATGATGCCGACGAGAGCAAGATACCCACCGCGCAGAGCGAGTATACCGACAAAAAGGATACGGAGAAAATACTCGCGCAGATAGCAAGGCTGAAAAGCTCGCTGTCGGTGAGAGCGGCGGTGCTTTTGTTCGCGACAGTTTTCAGCGTTTTCATAACGGCGGCGAACGATCTTAATTTGCAGCTCGCGGCGGTATTTGACAGAACGGTCAACCCCTCGGCTTATCTTTTTACCAACACCATACTCGGCATAGTCGCGGTAGGCTTTTCCTATTCGGTAATAACTATGGGCATCAAAGCCATTTTCCAAAGGCGCGCCGACAGCGACAGCGCGGCGGCGGTAAATCTCCTTGCGGCGATAATCGCGGGATTGGCAACGCTTTTTGACCCCGAACCGTTAAAATCCGGCTTTTTCCACCTATACACCTCCGCAGCCATAGCCGGAATGCTTTTTAATACGTTCGGAAAGCTGAGCGTCGTAAGAAGAACGCAGAGAAGCTTTGAATATCTATCGAAAGCCGAAAATATTTACGCCGTAACGCTTATAGACAACGACGACACGGCGGCTTATATAACAAACGGTTCTGCCGGAAGCAAAAAAGAGCTTGCCGCAATGCGCAGGACCGCTTTTGCGGAGGACTTTATGAAAAACAGCTACTCCGCCGACCTTGCCGACAGGTTCGCCGAAAAGACGCTGCCGTTTACGATATGCGCCGCGATCATCGTCGGACTGCTGTCGATCGCGTTTGAAAAAAATTCGGCGGGAGCTAACGACAAGCTTTTTGTCTTTCTCGCGTCCGTCTCGGGAACGCTCTCTATCTGCTCCTCGTTCGCGCTCTCGCTGTTAGTCAATCTGCCGCTCGCCAAGGCAAGCAGAAAACTCGCCGACTATTCCGGAGTTATGCTCGGCTACTCCTCCGCAGAGGATTTCGCGGACGTAAATTCAGTGATATTGGACGCGGGACACCTTTTCCCGACCGGCACGGTGGAATTTGTAAACCTTAAAATGCTCGGCTCGGTAATGATAGACGACTGCATACTTTACGCCGCAAGCATGGCTAACGCCGCCAAAAGCGTCACCTGTCCGGCGTTCTACAAAATGTTAAGAGGCCGTCTCGATATGCTGCTCGAGGTGACCGACTGTACAAACGAAGGCAGTCTCGGCGTATCGGGCAGGATAAACAGCAGACATATGCTTTTCGGAAGCAGAGAGCTTATGGAACGCCACGGCGTGGACGGACTTCCGACGGAGGGTACGGAGGATTCCTTTGCAGACGGCAGCAGGGTCGTATACCTCGCCGTTTCCGGCAGAGCGGTAATGATGTTCGCCGTAACGCTGTCGGTCGGCGCGGCGGCGGAAAGATGGGTCAGAGAGCTTGAGGACGAATCGGTAGAGCTTCACGTAAGAAGCGCGGACGGCTTCATAACAAGAGAGCTTATAGCTCACCTGTTCGATATAAGCGCATCGACGGTAAAGATAATACCGGCAGCCTATAATGAGGATTATTCGCGCATTACCGCTCCGGCGGAAAGACTTTCCTCGTCAATGCTCTGTTCGGGGCATCTTCCGACCTTCGCCATGCTGCTCATCGCCGCAAAGCGGGTAAAATTTTCCGCAAATCTCGGCATTGCCGTACAGTACGGAGCTATGCTGCTCGGCGCGGCAATTTCAGCCGTTATGATGGTGTTCGGTTCGTTCGCGCAGATAACTCCGACTATTGTCATAATATACAATCTTGCCTTTGCACTTATCACTTATCTTATGCAAAGTATGAGAAGAATATAAAAATTTGCTTTAAAGGTATTGACAAACGATGTGTTTTGTTATATTATATTTAATAGCTGGAATTGTTGATTAAAAGTTTTAATTTTAACCGGAGGGAAATAATATGTCTAAATTTTGTACATCCTGCGGAGCGCAGTTAGCCGACGATGTGGTTTTCTGCACCTCCTGCGGAGCGAGACAGGACGTTCAGGACGCGAACGCTGATACGGCTAATTCCGCCAAAAGCGCGGCTGCCGATCTTGCACAGGCGGCGGGCAACCTTGCGCACAGCGCGGGTGATACCGTAAAACAGACCTTTGACGGAGTTACCTTTGATTCCGTAAGGGACGCTATGAACGTTGACAGCATTAAAAATGTTGCGAAAACAAAGGATAAAAACACGATAATCGGCATTAGCGCAATCGTTATCGTGCTTATCGTTATTATCATTCTGCTCGCATCGCTTTTGGGCGGCGGTTATGAAAAGCCGATAAAGAGCTATATCAAGGCTGTCAAGGATACCGACGGCGACGCTCTGATGGAGTCTCTTCCGCCGTATATGATAGATATGCTTGAAGAAAATTTTGAAGATTACTATGATGACGAGTACGACACCGTTGAGGAATACTTTGAAGACGAGCTGCTCAAGGATACGCTTGACGAGCTCGAGGACGAGTACGGCGACCATATAAAGATCTCCTATAAGATAAAGGATAAGGAGAAGCTCAGCAAAAAGAAGCTCAAAAATGCAGAGGACGATATAGAGGCTTACTATGACGAGTCGGTCGATATATCTAAGGGCTATGAGCTTAAGGTCGAGATAAGAATAAAAGGCAGCGACGACGATGATGAGGATACCACAAGACTTAACGTCTACAAGATAGACGGAAAATGGTGCATCGCAGATATGGGCGGCCTTCTCTAAAGCTTTAAGGCAAACCGGCGGGATTTTAAGCGTTAAGGGCTGATGCCCTGCGGCTTGGACTCCCGCTTTTTTTATAGTCCTAACCCGTAAGATTTGAACGGCGGCTCTGAACTTCTACATTAAAAGACTTGACAACGCCGTCTAAAAGGTTTATAATTAATAAGATAATAATTATTTTAAAGGAGAGTAATCTAAAATGGCACATACAGTATCAAAAGCAGGAAAAGCAAAGCTTGAAGCGGATCTCGATTATCTGATAACCGTCAGAAGAAGCGAGGTGGCAAACAAGCTCAAGGAAGCGAGATCCTTCGGAGACCTTTCGGAAAACGCCGAGTATGACGAAGCTAAAAACGAACAGGCTATCCTTGAATCGCGCATAGCAGAGCTTCAGAATATCATCGAGAACGTTATCGTCGTTGACGACGACGATATAAGCGTTGACGAAATAGGCATCGGTTCGATAATGAAAATACGCGACCTCGACCTTGACGAGGTGGAAACGCTCCAGATAGTAGGCTCTACCGAATCAGACCCCGACAACGGAAAGATCTCGGACGATTCGCCTATCGGCAAAGCCGCGCTCAAAAAGAAGGTCGGAGATATTTTTGACGTCGAAGCTCCTATGGGACTTATCAGGTTCGAGGTGCTTGAAATAACCAAGTGATCTTACACTAAGAAAGGGTAAATACAATAATGAGCGAGGAAATTATTTCTAAGACGGAGGAAGCTGCCGAACAGACCGAACAGGATATAAACAGCTTAAAGAAAATAAGAATGGATAAGCTCGATGAGCTTAAAGCGGCGGGAAACGACCCGTTTGCCGTGACAAGCTATGACGTTACCGCTCACGCGCTCGAAGCGGCTGAAGCTTATGAAAGGATAGAAACAAAATGCAAGGAGCTTGCCGGCGAGGACGAGGAAAGGCTGAAAACGCTGCTTGAAGAAAACAGAACTACCGTCCGCATAGCCGGCAGACTGATGTCGCGCAGAGATATGGGCAAGGCAAACTTTATAGATCTTCACGACAGAAGCGGAAGAATACAGATCTATGTAAGAATGAACGATATAGGCAAGGAGGAATTTGCAGCCTTTAAAAAGTGGGATATCGGCGATATCATCGGCGTTGAGGGCTATGTTTTCCGCACCAGAAAGGGCGAGATATCCGTTCACGCTTCCGCTGTAAAGCTGCTTGCAAAATCCCTCCTGCCGCTTCCCGAAAAGTGGCACGGACTTAAAGACCAGGACGCAAGATACCGCCGCAGATATGAGGATCTCATCTGCAATCCCGAGGTCAAGGACGCTTTTATCAAACGCTCCAGGATAATTTCTTCTATAAGAAGATATCTGGATTCACAGGGCTTTTTAGAGGTCGAAACGCCCATACTCGTTTCCAACGCGGGCGGCGCGGCGGCAAGACCGTTTGAAACGCATTACAACGCGCTCGATGAGGACGTAAAGCTGCGTATCTCGCTCGAGCTTTATCTTAAAAGACTTATCGTCGGCGGACTTGAAAGGGTCTACGAGATCGGCAGAGTTTTCAGAAACGAGGGCGTCGACGCGCGCCACAATCCCGAATTTACCCTGATGGAGCTTTATCAGGCGTACACCGACTACAACGGCATGATGGAGCTTACCGAGAATATGTTCAGATATGTAGCCAACGAGGTCTGCTCGACGACCTGCGTTCCCTACGGCGAATATATGATAGACTTAGGCAAACCGTTTGAAAAAATGTCCATGACAGAAGCGGTAAAGAAATATTCCGGCGTGGATTTTTCGCAGGTGGAAACTGACGAGCAGGCTAAGAAGCTTGCGGACGAGCATCATATTGAATATGAGGACAGGCACAAAAAGGGCGATATACTAAATCTTTTCTTTGAAGAATACGTTGAGGAAAACCTCATACAGCCCACCTTCATAACCGACCACCCGATAGAAATATCGCCGCTCACAAAGAAAAAGCCGGATCTCCCCGGTCATGTAGAGCGTTTCGAGCTGTTTATAACCGGCAGAGAAATGTGCAACGCTTATTCGGAGCTTAACGACCCTATCGACCAGAGAGAACGCTTCGCCGCTCAGGAGGAGCTGCTCAGGCAGGGCGATGAGGAAGCCAACCGCATTGACGAGGATTTCCTGCGCGCGCTTGAAATAGGTATGCCCCCTACAGGCGGTATCGGCTACGGCATCGACAGACTTGTTATGCTGCTGACCAATTCTCCGGCGATACGCGATGTTTTGCTGTTCCCGACGATGAAGAGTCTAGACTGAAAGGCGATGTAAATGCACAGGTTTTGTGACCTGAGAAGTGTAATTTACGACCGATTTACGACTGAATTGTTGAGGACACGTTTGATATTAAAAACAGATCCCGAAGTTAACTTCAAAAGTTGACTTCGGGATCTTTGCTATTCGATCCTGTTCCTAACAAAATCGTCTGTCATAGCTAAATCACCTCTTACTATTATAATACATCAAAAAATCAGTTATACTCAAAGAAAATATGTTGTTTTAGATTGAAAAATCATATAAAATATGTTATAGTCAAGATATATTAGAGCAATACCGCATATGTGCCGCAAAAGCCGTTTTAAAGTCACATCGTTATTTTTGCGATTATTTGTGCGGTGCCGCCTTGATTACCGTGCATTGGAATCAATTTTAATATTTCACAAAATCCACTAAACAGGTTGACTTCTTTGCTAATATTATGGTATAATATATAAAGAACTTTAGTTGAATTTTGTCGATTCTATACAATATGAATATCCTGCGATAATTATTTCGCTAAGTATATAAACAGGAGGTTTATCAGAATGATTACGATCCAGATTTCCAGTGATCCTTACAAGCGCAATATAACCTATCACCGAGTAGACGGCGATCAACTTGTTGCAATAGATAGCAGTAACCCGGATACCCCCGAAAAGCTGAAACTGCTTTCAGTTGACTACTCCGATTGTTTCTTCCCATTCAAAGCATATGAAATTGCTGATCTAATTTGGCATACATACTCTACAAATTCCACACCTGTTTGTATACGCTTCAGAGGGACGACCGAGGAATATAAGGAGCTTTGCGCCGTATGCGATATTCTGAATGAAGAAAACAGTAAGCAGCCGCCGGAAAACCGGCTTCCACCGATAGAACACGAACAGGCAAATGAATATCTTGCAAACGCAGGAGATATTCTGCCGGAGGTCACAGGATACTTCAAATCGATCAAAGATATTATCGCCAATAATATTACTGCCAGCAACAGCAAAAAGCTCATAGATCAGCAGCAGGAAAAGTTCGATGATGTTTCCAAGAAGGAAATACCCGTATGCGTTATCGGTAATTACAGTTCCGGAAAGTCCACATTTATCAATGCCATTTTAGGATGCGAGGTACTGCCGAGCGGTGATAGACCCCTGACAGCAAAAATTTATGAGATCCGGTGCAGCGACAATTCGGAAGTTGCTGATGTAGAGTTCACCTCTGATCATATGGTAGTGACGATCTCATTTAATCGCGGAGTATACTCAATTCGACCTGAAAGTTACAACGATGAACTGTCTGCAAAAATCCGTGAATGCCTTGAAAAGGGAAAAGATACCGCTCTGGCTCAAAGAGTACAGTCGCTTTTACAGGTGATCAACAACGGCGCAATAGATGATCGCGTAAAAATACATATTCCGTTTAACAATGATTCTCCGCTTCGCAACAGCGAACATCCCTATGTGCTGTTTGATACGCCCGGTGACAATGTGGCAAATCATGAACATCATATTCAGGTCTTGCAGGAAGCATTGCGCGGAATGTCCAATGGATTGATGCTGTATGTTACTGTCAGCAATCAGCTTCACACAATGTCAAATCAGCAGCTTTGTGA
>CANQCJ010000011.1 GCA_947589205.1 uncultured Ruminococcus sp.
GTTGGTTATCATAGCGGCTGTCGGCTCGCAGCACATCGAAAGGCGGGATATTTCCCCGAAGTGAGACATTCCCATTTCTATGACCGCCGCCTGAGTTGAGCTGTCGATCTCAAAAAGCGTCAGCGGCAGACCTATCTCGTTGTTGTGATTGCCCTCGGTCTTTAACGTTTTGTATTTTTCCCGGAGCACCAGCGCGGTCATTTCCTTAGCCGTCGTCTTTCCGACGCTTCCGGTTATGCCGACTAACGGTATATCGAATTTTCTTCTGTAAAACGCCGCAAGCCGCATGAGCGCCTGTCTGGTGGAATCTACGATAATGCACATCGCCCCGGGTATGGGTCTTTCGGCAATGACGGCTTTCGCGCCAAGCTCGCACGCCTTCGCGCCGAAATCGTGTCCGTCAAAGCTGTCGCCTTTTATCGCTATAAACACCGAATCGGGCGGTATTGTCCTTGTGTCTGTCGAGATCGCCGATATCTCCGCATCGGCGGGATAGCCGAAGCTTCCGTCTACGGCTTTTACTATCTCGGATAATTTCATCTTTTCCATTTTTACGAACACACCGCCTTTTTAAAAATTTACTTTTTGCTTCCGTAAGCCGCTTCAAGCGCGTCCTGTACGACTTCTCTTTCGTCAAAGTGTATCTTTACGCCGCCTGCCAATATCTGATAATCCTCGTGACCCTTTCCGGCAAGCACTATCACATCGTCCTTTTCCGCGTTGGCTACCGCCCAATAGATGGCTTCACGCCTGTCGGTTATGCGGATATACGGCGTGGTCTTTCCGTCAAGACCCTTCATTATATCGTCTATTATCGCGTCGGGATCCTCGTTCCTCGGGTTGTCGCTGGTTATTATGAGAAAATCTGCGTTGTCCGCCGCGGCTGCCGCCATAAGCGGACGTTTTTTGGCGTCTCTGTTTCCGCCGCAGCCGAAAAGGCATTTTACCTTGCCCTCCGCGCCGTGCCTTATCGCCGACAGCACGTTAGCTATAGCGTCGGGCGTGTGGGCGTAATCGCAGATAACGGTGAAATCCCTGCCCGTCGGCACTACCTCGGCTCTTCCGCGCACTCCGGTCATTTTGTTGAGCTTGCAGCCTATCACGGTCTTTGCGTCGTAACCGAGCATAACGCAGCAGGCTATCGCGGCAAGCGAGTTGGAAACGTTGAAAAGTCCCGGCATAGCGAATTTTACATTGTGCTTTTCCTTTTCGTGACAGAAAACATACTTTACTCCGCTTGCGCCGAGAGAGATATCCTCTGCGTAAAAATCCGCCGCTTCTGCCGCGGAATAGGTCATAGCAGGACAGCTTATCTCGCTAAGATATCTTCTTCCCGCTTCATCGTCAATATTTATTAACGCTTTGTCGCAGAGCGAGAATATCAGCTTTTTCGCCCGATAGTAATTTTCCATAGTGCCGTGAACGTCAAGATGATCCTGCGTCAAATTCGTAAACACCGCAAGATCGAACCTGCACGGACCGGTGCGCTTTTGCTCCAAGCCCTGCGAGGAGACCTCCATTATGACAAATTCACACTCCGCGTCCGCCATTTTTCTGAGCAGCTCGAACAGCTCATACGGTTCGGGCGTGGTGCGGGCAGTCGGCAAGATCTCATCGCCTATCTCGTTCTGACAGGTGCCGATAAGTCCGCATTTTTCGCCGAACATCGACAGAGTTTTTTTCAGCACTGTCGTTATCGTCGTTTTTCCGTTAGTTCCGGTAACGCCGATGAGCCGCATATCTCTTTCGGGGTGGTCAAACCACGCCGAGCAGAGATACGGATAAAGTCCGCGCGTATCTTCAACTATTATCTGGTTATCCAGACCGAGATCTCTCTCGCAAAATATCACAGCCGCGCCCTTTTTTATCATATCAGCCGCCGCGTCGTGTCCGTCAAAGGTGTTTCCCTTTATACAGACAAACGCATACCCCGGCTTTATCTCGGTGCGCGTATCGGAGGTCACTCCGCTTATCTCCGTCTGAGAAAGCGCCTCCGGGGCGTTTATCTCCGTCCCCTTTAAAAGCTCCGAAAGCTTCATTTCTATATCTCCTTACTTGTTAATTTTTTTACCAAGAACCCACATTGGATTCGCTGAACGTCACGGTTATCGCCGTGCCCTCGGTCACGGTCATGCCTGTCGTCTCGTTGGCTACCGCGTAAGCGTTTTCGGCGTGCGCCGCGCTTCCCTCCACGGTCATGTTCAGCCCATAGCTTTGCAGAAGCTGCTTTGCGTATTCCTTTGAAAGTCCCTCGACGCTCGGCACGCTTACCGTACCCTCCGGGGTGGTCTCATCGGTGTAAAGCACGATAGTGCCGCCGCGTTCTACGGTAACGCCGGTGGGGTTTTGTCTCAAAACGGTGTCGCCGTCTCCGACGATCTTTACTTCAAGCCCGAGAGCTTCTATAGAGCTTTGAGCCTGCGAGACCGTCTGATATTCGACGTTCGGAACGCTGACCTCGAGCTGCGCAAGCTCTTCCTCGGTGTATTCCGGCAAAAAGCCCATATACGGCAGCACCTCAGAAAGCACCTTGGTGCAGACCGGAGCGGCTACCTGGCTTCCGTAAAACTTTTCGCCCTGCGGGTCGTCTACCATAAGAAGCATTATTATCTCCGGGTCGTCAGCCGGAGCGAAGGCACAGTAGGAGGAAACGTAGACGTCCGGACCTATCTCCATTTTCTGAGACGTTCCCGACTTTCCGCCTATCCTGTAGCCTTGTATGTAAGCGTTTGAACCTGTGTTTTCGTTTACAACGTTTTCAAGTATCTCGCGCATCTGCGCGCTGACCTCCGAGGAGATGACCTGACGCTTTACGACGGTCTTTTTGTCCTCGACAACGTTTCCGTTGCTGTCGACTATCTTATCCACCACCTGCGGAGTTACGAGATAGCCGCCGTTTATTACCGCCGAATACGCCGTTATCATCTGTATCGGCGTTATCGAGTTGCCCTGTCCGAAGGAGCAGGCGGCGAGGTCTACGAGCGACATATCCTCTCCGAAGCAAATGCTGTCGGCTTCCGCGGGAAGATCTATGCCTGTCTTTTCGGTCAAGCCGTAAGCTCTCACATATTTGGTAAGTCCCTTTGCGCCGAGCCGCTGACCTATCTGTATAAACACCGGGTTGCAGGAATTTGTCATAGCGTGCTGAAGATCCTGCGCGCCGTGGTCGGTAGTTGACCAGCAGCTGAAATCTCTGTCCTCAACGTGTATCGAAGTGCCGCAGTAGAAGGTATCCTGAAGCGTTATCGCCTTTTCCTCGAGCGCGGCGGAGCCGGTCACTACTTTAAATACCGAGCCCGGCGTGTAAAGCTCCGACACCGCCTTGTTAGTCCACTGCTTGCTCCACGCGTTGAGCTTTGCCTGCGTATACTCGTCGGAATTTTCATCGAGCGCGGCGAGCTTTCTCGCGGTCGTCTCATCGCTTATCTCGGCGGGCATATTCGGGTCGTAGCTGAAATTCGTCGCCATAGCGTATATCTCGCCGGTGTTGGGATCCATGATTATCCCGCAGGCGCGCTCCGCCGGCTTGTTTTCATCGACGCATTCGGCGAGAGCCTTTTCAAGGTAATACTGAATGTTCACATCAATATTGAGATAAAGCGAATCGCCGTTTTGCGCGTCATAGCTCTGCTTGTATTTGTAAGGTATCTCAACGCCGTTTTTATCCGAAGCGGTAACTATCCTGCCGTCTATCCCCGCAAGGCTGTCGTCATAGTAGGCTTCGATGCCGTAGATGCCGTTGCCGTCATAGTCGGTATGACCGATAACGTTTGCCGCGAGGGAATTCTGCGGATAAAACCTCTTGGTAGTCGGGTCGCACCTTACGCCGTCAATATCTATCTCGGAAAGATAGTCCTCTATCTTATCCGCTTCGGTCTTGTCGACCTCCTTTTTAACTATCTCATAGCGGCTGTTCTCCGCTTCAAGGTGAGAGGTAACGTCCCCGCGGTCAAGCTGAAGAGTTTTGCA
Source organism: uncultured Ruminococcus sp. (assembly GCA_947589205.1). Taxonomy (GTDB): domain Bacteria; phylum Bacillota; class Clostridia; order Oscillospirales; family Ruminococcaceae; genus YE71. The sequence continues at coordinate 3,970 of CANQCJ010000011.1, forward strand.
CAAAAAGTCCACAAGACCATCGTATGTCTCCTCGGAGGTTTTGAGCGTTTTGAGCTTCTCGGTATATTTTTCCCTCTTATCCGCGTCGTCCTCATCGGCTATAAGCTTGTTGTATTCTTCAATAAGCTCGTCTTTAGCGTCTATATGCTTCCATAGCATAACGCAGTCGGCGTAAACGGTGTAAACGGTCGCGCTCTGCGCAAGCACCTGACCGTTGGTGTCAAATATCGTTCCGCGCGAAGCCGACACTCTTGTGCTGGTAAGCTGCTGAGAATTTGCAAGAGACTGCCATTTTTTGCTCTCGCTCACCGACACCTTGAATATGCACACCAGCGTATAAATGACAGCGGCGGCAATTATCGCTGTCATCCAGACAAGCACCCTGCGGCGCATTCTTTCGCTCGGTCTGTCTATCATAAATCTCTCACTGCGCCTTTCTTAAAGTTTTTTGTTCTAAAAACAGTTCTTTCAAATATGACAAAGAAAGCTAAGAGTTTTTTTAATTTTCTTAACTTTCTTTAAGAGCCTTGCCCGTAAGGGTATGTCTCTTTCTATATTCTATTCTTTAAAGTCCCAGATATTCCAGAACGCCGCCGAACCATTCCTTTATTTCTACGAAAATATTTTCGTCCTCCTGCTCGACGACCTTAGCCGACGCGGTCTCGTCTATTTCGACGTATTCTATCTGCGACCGGTCGAGCTTTTGCAGACCGAGACGGTTTTCGGCGTAATCCTCGACCTTTGTCAGTCCGGTCTTTTTGGCAAGCTCCGATTCAAGGCTTATGTTTTCGTTTTCAAGCGTTGAGAGCTGCGTTTCAAGCTGAGTTTTCTCGGTATAAAGCTGTGAGAGCTGCACTCTGCCGTAGGTCATCGCCGAAAACAGCGCAAGCACGACGATACCTGCCGTCACTATCCTGATATTAGCGGCATTTTTCCGTCTCTTGTTGGCGTTTCGTTTTTGCCTTATTTTCTCGGCATATTCCTCCTCGCGCTCGTCGAGAATATCGTAATTTTCATATTCAAAAGCTAAATTTACTGCCATTTTCGGTCTCACCGTCCTTTATTTTCAAAGCTTTTCTATAATTCTTAATTTCGCGCTCTCGCTGCGCGGATTTTTTTCAAGCTCTTCCTTGCCCGCAGTTATCGGCTTTTTGTTTATAATTTTCCCTCTCGGAGTTCTTCCGCATACGCACTGCGGAAAATCCGGCGGACAGATGCAGCCCCGCGCAAATGACGCAAAGCGCTGCTTTACCATTCTGTCCTCGAGCGAATGAAAGGTTATCACTGCGAGCCGACCGCCCTTATTAAGCATATCGAACGCCGTATCGAGCGCGCTGTCGAGCTGTGAAAGCTCGTCGTTCACGGCTATCCTTATCGCCTGAAATGTCTTTTTGCAGGGGTTTTTGGTGCGCCTTGCCCTTTGCGGAACGGAGGCTCTTATGATATCCGCAAGCTCTCCGGTAGTTTCTATCGGCTTTACCTTTCTTCTCTCGGCGATATTTTTAGCTATCGCCGGCGCGAAGCTTTCTTCGCCGTATTTATAAAGGATATCTCTCAGCGCGGTATAGTCGTATTCGTTTACGATATCCTTCGCGCTTATCCCCTCTCGGCTCATTCTCATATCGAGCGGCGCGTCGGCGCGGTAGGAAAAGCCCCTCTGCGCAGTGTCGAGCTGGTGGGAGGAAACGCCGAGATCCATAAGCACGCCGTCGACGGTCTTTATATTCAGCGTTTCCGCGGCTTCTCTCATCTGTGAAAACGGACACCGTATTACCTTAGCGTTATAACCGCCGAGGCGTTCCTCCGCTGTCTTTACCGCATCGGGGTCGCGGTCGAGCGCGATGAGCATTCCGCTTTCAAGACGTTTTGCTATGCCCAAGGAATGCCCCGCGCCGCCGGCGGTCGCGTCTATATACACCCCGTCCGGCTTTATATTTAAATTAGTCATTACCTCGTCGAACAAGACCGGCAGATGATAAAATTCACTCATTTAAGATCATCTCCAAACGCAGACCGTCAAAAGCTTTCAAGCAGTCCGAGCAGATCCTCATCCGTAAATTTCTCGTTGAACGCCGCCCACCTCTGCGGCTCCCATATCTCGCAGTGGTCGGCAACGCCTATAACCACAACGTCCTTTTCAAGCGCGGCGACAGCCCTAAGCATCGCGGGAATAAGTATTCTTCCCTGCTTGTCCGCTTCTACCTCCACCGCCGAAGCAAAGAAGCTGCGCTGGAGCGGCAGACTTTTCGCCATCGGCAGCTCTTTCAGCTTTGCCGCCTTAGCTTCAAAATCCTCTAAGGAATACACGAACAGACAGCCGTCGACGCCTTTTGTCACGATAAATTTTTCGCCTATTATCTCTCTTAGCCTTGCGGGAAAGGTCATTCTTCCCTTAACGTCCATCGACTGGTTAAAGGTCCCCGCCAGCAATCCCGAAGCCATCGTTTACGCGCACCCCCGTTTCTAAAGCTTTCAAAGGGCTGCTTTGCCACTTTTACGCACATTTCACCCCTTGTAAGCTCTATTATACACTATTTCAAGAAAAAAAGCAACAGTGAAATAGCACAAAAACGAGACCGCAAAGCCCGATTTATTAGGCAGGCGTTATTATTGTTCCCATAAAAAGGCTTAAATATTACAAATTTCATGCAAATTATTACAAAACGGATATTCAAGCCGAGCTGATTTCATTTTTTCGTCTTTTCTATATTATATCACAATATATTGTGTTCGTCAACCGTCCGAAAAAAGCATATCTCGCCGCTTTTGAGTTCAAAAAATTGTACCGCAAAAATAAAAGCGCGCGTTTTTTATGACAAATCGGTTACAAATCGTTTCTTTTTGTAACGACAAAAGTCAAACGCGCGTTTTCTGAATATTCTTTAAATTTTTAGTTAATTGGTTTTATTTACAAAACTTTTCTATGTAATTTTCAATGCAGGTATCTATTATTCTGCGGGCTTCCTCCGCGCCCTTTACGTCGTCGATAACGGTATCCTTGTGCTCGAGCTGCTTGTAGACCGAGAAAAAGTGGCTCATTTCCTCATAGATATGCTTCGGCAGCTCGGAGATGTCGTGATAGCTGTTGTAGCTCGGGTCGGCTTCGGGAATGCAGATTATCTTCTCGTCCGCCGCGCCGTTGTCGAGCATGGTTATAACGCCTATCGGGTAGCATTTTACCAGCGAGAGCGGTTCTAACTGTTCGGAGCAGAGCACCAGCACATCGAGCGGGTCGCCGTCCTCGGCGTGGGTGCGCGGGATAAATCCGTAATTCGCCGGATAGTGAGTGGACGTATACAGTATCCTGTCCATTCTCAGCATACCGGTAGCCTTGTCCAGCTCATATTTGACCTTAGATCCCCTTGAAATTTCAATGACCGCCGTAAATTTCTCCGACGAGACCTCCTTGGGTGATATGTCGTGTAATACGTTCATTTTATAGTACCTCCTGTAATTTATATCTTTTTTAGTTGAAAGATCTCTAACATCTAACAATTAGGCATTCGCCGCCAAAAAGCTTTCGATGAACTGCCACAAAATGTAAATGAAGTAGAGTATCATCAAACCGTTTGTAAAGACTGCGGCTATGCGTTCGTTTTTTTTCATGGCGCAGGCAGGCTCGCTTTGAGCGACCTCCCTTGTCAGCGGTCTTATCATTACTATTATTCCGTAAAAGCCGATAAACAATATCACTATCTGTATAGCCATATACACTCTGTCCGCGCCTGCCCAGCCCGCCGCCGTGCCGATGTCGGTAAGGCTCGCAAGCAGGTTGTTTGCAATGTGCATCACTATCGTTGGAGCAATGCTGTTGTATCTCACCGCTACCGCCGCATATATCAGCGCGCCGGCGAACGCCGAAGCCGCTTGGGGTATATTCTCGTGCATTATGCCGAAGATAAACGCCGAAAAGAATACCGCCATGCCTTTTCCAAAGGGCGAGAGCAGCTTTATTATAAAGCCTCTGTAGATAAGCTCCTCGACAAAGGGTCCTATTACGCAGACGTAGACAAACTGCACTATCACCGCGTAATTTGACGGCGAGGTTATGGAAAAATCCACCTCCGGCACTGTTACGCCGCTTTGGCTCATGTATTGGACGAATATCGCTACAACAATGCCGATAAGGATATTGAGCGTAAGGCAGGTCGGTATCCATCGGATCCCCTGCTTAAAGCTGCCCTTGTAGGGCTTCAGCATAGAGCTTATATCTATCTTCATCAGACAGACCGCAATGATAACGATCGTTATCGCCGACGCCGACACTATCAGAAGATTTCCCGTCATGGAAAAGCCGCTGCCGTTTATAACGTCGGAATAGTCCTCCTTAAGTATCTTTTTCGCGCCGTTTACCGAAAGGACTAAATTGCCGTCTAAAAATAAAACGCTGAGAATATAAAAAAGGTTGAGATAAACGCGGTTGAGCGCGTTATAGATAAGCAGCAGACCGCCTAACTTAGCCGCGTTTTTGCCGAGGGCTTTTTTCTCGTTCGCCCTTGCCGCCATAAGGTCGGCGCGGTAATCCTGCGGAGAATAGCCTCCCCCGCCGCGGTAATAGCCGCCGCCGTAATTTCCTCCGTAAAAATTCATAAGCCTTCTTTCCTTTTTTAAAGCATATTCTTCACCGCGCCGTAAATGCTTTGCGCAATATCCGGGCGGTTCATCGAATATAGATGTATACCGTCGACATCGTTTGCGATAAGATCTATTATCTGGTCTATCGCGTAAGCAAGACAAGCGTCCGCAAAAGCGCGCGGATCGTTCTCGTATTTGTTGAGTATCCTCGATAACTTTTTCGGTATCGACGCGCCGCACATCGAGACCATTCGCAGTATGCCGCTTTTTCCGGTGACGGGCATTATGCCGGCTTCTATCGGGCTTTTTATCCCGGCAATAAGCGTTTTCTCGCGGAAGGCATAAAAATCCTCGTTGTCAAAAAACAGCTGCGAGATAAAATGCTCCGCTCCGCACTGCTCCTTTTCTTTAAGATAAAGTATATCCGAAACTGCCGACTCGCTGTCGGGGTGGGTCTCCGGGTAGCAGGCGGCGGAAATATGTATGTGCGGGGCTTTTTGCCGCAGGTAGCTTATAAGCTCGCTCGCATGGAAGAAATCCTCTTTAGGCTTTACCTTGTCGTTTTTGTCCCCGCGCAGCGCTAACACGTTAGTCACCCCCGCGTTATCGAGCAGACCGATGATATTGTCTATATCCTCCCGCGAATTGTTCACGCAGGTAAGATGAGCTATCGGGAGTATGCCGTACTTTTCTTTTATCATGCGGCAAATATCCACCGTGGAGGTGTCCGCGGGATTTCCGCCCGCGCCGTAGGTGCAGCTTATAAAATCCGGCTTTATGCCGCTTATGCCGTCCAGCGCGCTCGTTATGGATCCTATAGTGCCCGGCTTTTTCGGCGGAAAGACCTCGACCGAAAAGACGGTATGACCGTTAAAAAGCTTCTGCATTTGCATAGTTATACTTTCCCTCTTTTAAATTTATTGTTTAAATTATAGATACTTCTATTATAACACAATTTATCCCAAAACACAAACGCCGCTGCGGGTCGATCGGTTAATAAATTGTAAATAAATTAGGCGAATTTAATTACAACGCTTGCAATTTACGTTTAGTGTTGTATAATAATATATGTGAATTAGCACTCGCAAGGGTAGAGTGCTAAAAAATACTTCGGAGGTTGTGATCTTATGGAAACAAAACAGTTCAAAGCAGAATCAAAACGTCTGCTCGATATGATGATCAATTCTATCTACACCCACAAGGAGATCTTTCTGCGCGAGATAATCTCTAACGCGAGCGACGCTATCGACAAGCTGTATTTTCGTTCGCTGACCGATTCTTCCGTCGGAATGAAAAAGGACGATTTTGAGATACAGATAATCCCCGACAAGGAAGCGAAAACTCTGACCGTTTCCGACAACGGCATCGGCATGAACGCCGAGGAGCTTGAAAGCTGCCTCGGAACGATCGCTTCAAGCGGCTCTCTCGCGTTTAAAAACGACAACGAGCTTGGCGAGGACGTTGATATCATCGGTCAGTTCGGCGTCGGCTTTTATTCTACATTTATGGTAGCTAAGGAGGTCACCGTTATCACAAGGGCTTTCGGCAGCGATAAGGCTTACAAATGGAGGTCTGACGGCGTCGACGGCTATACCGTTGAGGAATGCGCCAAGGACGGCGTCGGCACGGACGTTATTTTGCTTATGAAGGACGACACCGACGATGAAAAATATTCGCGCTTTTTAGAGCAGTATGAGATACAGTCGCTTATCAAGAAATATTCCGACTATATCCGCTTCCCGATAAAAATGGACGTCGAGCATACCCATTATCCGGACGATGAGAACGCCGAGCCGGAAAAGCACATCGTAAACGAAACGCTCAATTCCATGACCCCTATCTGGAAGAAAAACAAGAGCGAGCTTACGGACGACGATTACAACAATTTCTACACCGAGAAATTTATGGACTACTTCCCGCCGATAACCCATATCCATTCCAAAAACGAGGGTACGGCTACCTATAACGCGCTGCTCTATATCCCCTCGCGCGCCCCGTTCGACTACTATTCCAAGGACTACGAAAAGGGTCTGCAGCTTTATTCGAGCGGCGTTATGATAATGGAAAAATGCGCCGATCTGCTGCCGGACTATTTCAGCTTTGTAAAGGGTCTTGTCGATTCGGAGGATCTTTCGCTCAACATATCGCGCGAAATGCTCCAGCACGACAGACAGCTCAAAATTATTGCCAGAAACATCGAACGCTCGGTCAAGAACGAGCTGCTGAAGCTTATGAAAAACGACCGTGAAAAATACGAAAAATTCTACGACGTGTTCGGCTTGCAGTTCAAGTTCGGAATCTATCAGAGCTACGGCACGGCTAAGGATACTCTCGAGGATCTGCTGATGTTCCCCTCGTCGTTCGACGGCGGCAAAAAGGTAACTCTTGCCGAATATGTCGAGCGCATGAAGGAGGGTCAGGACTGCATTTATTACGCCTGCGGCGAGACCAAGGAACGCATCGAAATGCTCCCCGTATTTGAAAAGGTCAGGGAAAAGGGCTATGAGGTGCTTTACTTTACGCAGGACGTTGACGAATTTGCGATAAAGGTAATGATGACCTACAAGGAAAAGAAGTTCAAGTCTATCTCCGACGGAGATCTCGACCTCGAGACCGAGGAGGAAAAGGAGGAGAACAAAAAGACCGCCGAGGAGAGCAAGGAAATGTTTGAATTTATGCGCGATGCTCTCGGCGGCAAGGTCAAGGAGGTACGTCTTTCCTCGCGCCTTAAAAGCCACCCGGTCTGCCTTTCCGCGGAGGGTCAGGTCACTATCGAAATGGAAAAGGTGCTCAATTCCATGCCGCAGAACGAAAACAACAAGGTCTCCGCAGAAAAGTGCTTGGAGCTTAACCCGGCGCACCCGGTCTTTGCAAAACTCAAGGATCTTTTTGCAAACGACAAGGACAAGCTCAGTGATTACACCAAGCTGCTCTATTCGCAGGCTCTGCTGATAGAGGGTCTGAGCGTTGAAAATCCCGTGGAATTTTCCGAGCTTATCTGCTCTCTCATGGTCTGAAACAAAATACAAAGCAGGCGAACAAAACACGCCTGCTTTTTTTGTTATGAATTATCGGTTTTAGTGCTGTTTGAGCTGTACACCTCGTATTCGTCCCAGATCTGTTCGAGACGCTCCAGGCTCGAGCGGACGTTCTCGGCGTTGCTTATCGAGACCGCCGCTATCAGAGCGTTGATAAGGCTCATGGGCGCGACAAGCGAATCGGCGAAGGAATTTATATCGCTCCTTGCGATAAGCAGATCGTCCGCAAACGGTGCGAGCGGTGAAGCCGTCGAATCGGTAACGGCGATAACGTGCGCTCTCTGCGCCTTTGCAAATTCCAGCATCTGCGCCGTCTGCCGCGAATAGCGCGGGAAGGATATGCCGATTATAACGTCCCTTTCGCCTATCCTGACAAGCTGCTCGAAAAGCTCGCTGGTCGTGGTGTTCCTGACCTGCTTTACATGGGGGAACATCAGCGAAAAATAATAGTTCAAAAACTTGGCTAACGGCTCCGCGCTCCTTGCGCCGAGAATATATATCGTCTCGCAGCCTACTATCGCGCTGACCGCGTTTGAAAACGCCTGCTTTGAGGTTTCCTCGAGCGTAAGCCTTATTTTTTCAATATCCCGCTCGAGCACCTGCTTCAAAATATCCCCGCCGCTCAACCTGTCGTTTGTGACCTCTATCCTCTGCACGGCGGTGAGGCGGTTTCTCATAAGCTCCTGCAAAGCTCTCTGCAATGCCGGATAGCCCTCGAAGCCCAGCATAGAAGCGAACCGCACTACCGTCGATTCGCTCACTCCGACCGTCTGACCGAGCTTCTGGGCGGTCATGAACGCCGCCTTGTCGTAATGGGTCAGAATATAAGTCGCTATCATTCTGTGTCCCTTAGAAAACGACGTCATTTTTTCGCTTATGACGTTAAAAAGATCATTTTCCATTATTTTTCGCCTCCGCGTTTTTTCATAAGTCTCGCCGTCCTTTCGGCAAGACCCCTTCTTTTTTCGTTTTCGACAGCTTCACAGGCTTCAAAGCCGCCGTGAGCTTTTCTAAGCTTTGCGCCCTCGTGCCGCGCGTTTTCTTCTATTTTTTCAAGCTCAACGTCAATGCTTTCGTTTTCATTGATAAGGACCGCAAAGCTTCCCTCTATCCTGTCTAAAGTATAGATCATTCTCCCGTCAGCTTCCTTCCCGTTTTAACGCTTAGTCCCTTGCCGTCAGAATAAAACAATATCCCGCCGTCCTCCGCCGTTATGTATACCTTCGGCGAATATTTACAGATCCTGCTGTAGGTCTCATCGTCGGGGTGTCCGTACTTGTTGCCAGCTCCGCAGGATATCACCGTATACTGCGGCAGCACTGCCGACAGCCATTCCGAGCTTGACGAGGTATCGCTGCCGTGGTGAGCCGCCTTCAGCACGTCCGCGCTCAGGTCTATGCCCCTTTTAAGATACTCCTTTTCCTCCTGCACCTCGCAGTCGCCGGTTATCAAAAAGCTGTTTTCTCCATGGACTATCTTTACAAGCACGGAATAATTGTTCAGCGAGGAATATTCCTCCTCCGGCGCATAGGTGAACACCTCGCAGCTGCCCAGCGAAAGCTTATCGTCCTCTGCCTGAAAAAAGTCTATGCCTTTCTCCTCTATCGTATCAAGCAGCTCCTCATAAACTGCCGAGGTCGGGGTAAGCTCCTCCGGGACGAGCGGCATTATTATGCTTTTTACCTCTATCTGCTCCGCAATGTCGGCGGCTTCTCCGATATGGTCGGCGTGCGGGTGGGTGAGCAGCATACAGTCGAGCGTTTCTATGCCGCTTTCTTTAAGATAATTCAGTACGCCGTCATCGCTGTCGCGGTCGCCGGTATCTATCAGCATATAATGCCCCGCAGAGCTTACGAGCGTGCAGTCGCCCTGCCCTACGTCGAGAAATTCTACGGTCGTATCCGCAGTATTTTCGGCTTCGGGGACTTTGTTTTTCTCAAAGGCTCCGCTGCTTTTGGCGAATATCGCCGAGACCGCCGCCGCTAAAACGCAAAGCGTTCCGACGGCGTATTTAAACAGCTCCGACCCGCCCTTCTTTTTTGTCAAAAATTTTGCCCCCTTAATCTCTGCCCTGCCGTTCGTACCATTCTTCCTTGGTTATATTTATCTTACGCGGCTTCGCTCCCTCCTGCGGACCGATTATGCCCATAGCCTCGATGTCGTCCATTATCCTCGCCGCGCGCGGGAAACCGAGCTTCAGCTTGCGCTGCAAAAACGCCGTGGAGGCGTTGCCGGTCTCTACGATAATGGTTATCGCCTGATTTACAAGATCGTCGTCGGGATTTATGGAGATCTCCGCATCGTCCTCGTTCTTGGGCTTCGGCATATTCTGCTCTACCTCGTGGATTATCTCCTGATTGTAATCGGAGCCGTGTTCGTTTTTCAAAAACGACACCACTTCTCTTATCTCCGCAGTCGAAGCAAATCCGCTTTGTATTCTCATCGGCTTAGGAAAGCCTACCGGCTTATACAGCATATCGCCCTTGCCGAGCAGCTTTTCCGCGCCCACCTCGTCGAGTATTACTCTTGAATCGGTGTTGTTTGAGACCATAAGCGCGGTCCTCGACGGGATATTTGCTTTTATCAGTCCTGTAAGTACGTCTACTCTCGGCGACTGGGTAGCTATGAGCATATGCATACCCGCCGCTCTTGCAAGCTGCGCCAGACGCATTACCGATTCTTCGACCTCGTTTTTCGCCGCAAGCATGAGATCTGCAAACTCATCTACCACTATAACTATCTGCGAAAGCCTTGTACGTTCGCATTCGGGGTCGTTTTCAAGCATTTCGTCCACCATTTCGTTATAGTCCTCGATGTTCTTGGTGCCGTTGGCTTCAAAAAGCTTGTATCTTCTCATCATCTCGTTTACCGCCCAGCCGAGCGCGCCCGCCGCCTTTAGCGGCTCGGTCACTACCGGGATAAGAAGATGAGGTATGCCGTTGTACATCGGAAATTCTACCTTTTTGGGGTCTATAAGTATCAGCCTTACCTCTTCCGGAGAAGCGTGGAAAAGTATATTTAAGATTATAGAGTTAGTAAACACCGACTTGCCCGAGCCGGTAGTGCCTGCTATGAGCATATGCGGCATATTCGCTATGTTTCCGATAACGATGTTTCCCTCTATGTCCTTTCCTACCGCAAACGAAAGCTTTCCCTTAGCGCGCCTGTAATCCTCACTGTCTATAAGCTCGCGCATTGAAACGCCGTCGCGGTGGATATTCGGTATCTCTATGCCTATTGCTGGCTTTCCCGGGATAGGGGCTTCTATACGAACGCTGTCGGCGGCAAGGTTCAGCGCGATATCGTCCGCAAGACTTGTCACCTGCTTTACCTTTACACCCGCCGCAGGCTGAAGCTCGTACCTCGTTACGGCAGGTCCGCGGTGAATGCCGATTATCCGCGTTTTTACGCCGAAGGTCTCGAGAGTTTCGACAAGCTTCGAGGATTTTTCCTGTATCTCGCGCTGTATATCCTCTTCGGTAGTTTTTCTTACCGCTTCCTTCAGTATCTCGACGGGCGGGTAAACATAATCGTTCACCGTCTCGTCGCCGTCTTTTTTTATCATGGTCGTCTGACCGTTCGGCTCTATGTATATATTGTTTTTCCTGCGCGGCTCGGAGGACGCTTTCTTTATAAGCTCGTCGAGCTTTATCTTTTCGGCAAGCTTCTGCTTTTCCTCCGCGACTATCTGAGCGCGCGGCTTTTCCTCTTCCCTTTCGGCAGTCTTTTTCTTCGGCTTGGGCTTTTCCTCAGCCGCTTCCTCCGCCTCCGTATCGGCGGCGGTCTCTAAGTCCATAAGCGCGGCGCGTTCCTTAGCCTGTTCTTCCTCAAGACGGATCTTATCCATCTGCATTTTATGTATCTTTGCTATATCCACCCTGCGCTTTTTCCTGCGCGGTCTCTCGGGCAGGACTGCTTCATCTGCCGCCTGCTCGCTTGCTTCAAGCTGTCTTTGCTCATACCTTTCGGCGGCTATCGCTTCACGCTCCGCTCTGTCCTCCGACAGCGCCCTTGCGCTTGAAACGAACGGACGGGTCAGAAATCCTATAAGCTGCGGAAGCGTTACGTTTGAGAGCAGCAGAGTAAAAAGCAGGATAAGCATTACTATTATTATAGCCGCCCCCGTTTTTCCGAAAAGCGAAAGCAAGCTCCAGCCGAACAGCGCGCCCGCAAGTCCGCCGCCGTGCAGGGTAGTACCGTCAATGTACAGTCCGCGCAGCTTTAACAGCATACTCGCGCCCTCTATGCGCCTGCCGAAAAATATCTGCGCCGCTCCGCTTAACAGAAATATCATCGCTATGCCCTGAAGGGCGCGGGAGATGACCGCGCTTTTTGATCTTTCCGAGGCTATCGTTAAAGACAGATATATTATAAATACCCCGAACACGAACACCGACGCGCCGAACATTCCTCTGTTAAAATCATAAAGAATATCCCAAAGACCGTCTCCCTTTACAAAGGTTATGATGATCTCGAATATCCCGAAGAAAAACAGTATCAGCGACCAGAACCGCCTGCGTTCGCTGAACTGCGCGGCCTCCTTGGTTTTTTTAGCCCTGCCGCCCGTCGGCTTTGCCGCGCTTTTAGCCGCCGTTTTGCTTGAATTTTTACTTTCAGCCAATTTTTTCAACCTCTGTTATGTACTGCCGAACGTTAAATACGTCCGGCGCTGCTTTATTTACCGTCATTTTTCTCGATCTCGTTATAAAGCCATTCCACCGCGTCCGCAAGACCGCCTATACTGTCGATAAGCCCCAGCTCGACCGCCTGTTCGCCGTCTACGACCGTGCCTATATCCATGACTATCTCGCCGGAGGCCATGAGAAGCTCACGGAATTTCTTTTCGCTTATCCTCGAATTTTCCGTGATAAAGCGCGTTATCCTGTCCTGCATTTTCATAAAATAGGACAGCGTCTGCGGCACTCCGACAATAGGGCCGTTCATTCTGACCGGGTGGACGGTCATGGTTGCGCTCGGTACGATAAAGGTTTTTTTCGCGCAGACCGCGAGCGGCACGCCGATAGAATGTCCCCCGCCGAGCACCAGCGAAGCCGTGGGAGTTTTCATTCCCGCGATAAGCTCCGCTATGGCAAGTCCCGCTTCAACGTCTCCGCCTACCGTGTTTATAAGAATGATAAGCCCCTCCGCGTTTTCGTCCTGCTCTACCGCCACGAGCGCGGGGATTATATGCTCATACTTTGTCGTCTTGTTATCCGGCGGCAGGGTATAATGCCCCTCTATCTGCCCGATTATATTAAGACAGCAGATATTGTGCTTGCCGCCCGCCGAGGCTATGCCGAAATCCTTTATCGTTTCGCCGTTTTCCTGCACCGTTTCGATAGGTCTCGGTATCGCCGCCGCGCTCTGCGAAAACGGCAAAAGCGGGTATTCAAATAATTTTTCGTTGTTTTTTGCTTTGCGTTTTTTCTTTGACATATTTCTACCTCCGTTTTTATGTAATTATTTTGACCGCAAACGGAAGCCTATATGCAAATTTACCCGCATAAATCGCCTATTATAAATAATACCACAAATAACTTGAGATGTCAAGTTAGAAGTTAGAGGTTAGAGGTAAGAGGTCAGAAATCGCTTAATTCTAACCTCTTACCTCTACTGTCTGAACCGTAGGTTCAGACTCTAACCTCTAAAAGCCTTCGCCGCCGGGGGAGGACCGAAGCGTTTTTTCCAAAAAGCGTTTATTCACCCTGCAAGACAAGCCCGCGCTAAATATGCAAGGTTTGAACGCCTTTAAAAAAACTTCCGATCCTCCGCCGGCGGCGAAGATTTTTTATGATGGAGGAATTTTTTGCGGCTTAAAAACCGCTTCAGAGAGCAAATTTAGGTTCTTGCTTCAAGCAGCTCCTGTTCTTTGAAAAACAGAGATATGCACCATACCGCGCTGATGCCCACCAGCGCATATATGATACGGCTTATCACCGCCGCCTGTCCGCCGAAAATAAACGCTACGAGATCGAATTGGAAAATTCCGATAAGACCCCAGTTTATTCCGCCTATTATGAGCAAAAGCAAAAAGATCCTGTCTAACATAATGTTCACCTTACCTTTCTCTATCAGCTTTGCGCTTCATGTTTATATTCTGTCCCGATTTTTTCGGCTTATTCGGTTTTTTCACAAAAAAATCGTTTTGACATAAAATGATAGTGACAATACTGAAAAAAAGGAAATTTTTTCTATGAACGCATTTTTTCTCGCTTCTATGGGTACGTCTTTTACCTTTGCCATGACTACCCTCGGCGCGGCGACGGTCTTTCTTTTCAGAAAAGGCGCGCCGTCCGACAGGATACACCGCTGTTCGCTCGGCTTTGCAGCAGGGGTGATGATCGCCGCTTCCGTCTGGAGCTTGCTTATCCCCGCGATAGAAAAAGCCGAGGCTCTCGGCAAGATCGGCTGGATACCTGCCGCAGGCGGCTTTACGCTCGGCGTTGTCTTTTTAATGCTGCTCGATAAGCTGCTGCCCGCCTTCCACCCCGGCGAGGATCGCCCCGAGGGGGTCAAAAAAAGTCTCGGACACAGCGCGATGCTCGTCTTTGCCATAACGCTGCACAACATTCCCGAGGGCATGGCGGAGGGTCTGGCGTTCGCGCTCGCGGCGCGGGATAATTCAAAGGTGCTGCTTGCCGCGGCTATCGCGCTCGCCGTCGGCATGGGCATACAAAATTTCCCGGAGGGAGCGGCAATATCCCTCCCCCTCATGCAGTCGGGCATGAGCCGCACACGTTCTTTCGTTTACGGAATGCTGTCCGGCATCGTCGAACCGATCTTCGGCATACTCACGGTATTTATCGCGGGCATGGCGGAAGCTCTTCTGCCGTGGATGCTCTCATTTGCGGCGGGGGCTATGCTCTATGTCGTGGTCGAGGAGCTTATCCCCGAAGCGAAGCTGAGCGGCTCTCACATCGGCACGTTCGGCGCAATGGCGGGATTTCTTATCATGATGATATTAGACGTGGCTCTCGGCTGAAAAAAATATCGGCTTCCCGCCAAGCTTAACGGGAAGCCGAAAATATTTTTTAATTCTCTCCGGTCTTTGCAAAGGCTATTACCTTAGCCATAAGATTAGCCGGCAGCGGCTCGAACCTGTCCTGAACAAGCTCGAAGCTTCCTCTGCCCTGCGTCATCTGGCGCAGCGTCAGCGTAAAGTCGCTCATTTCGGCTACCGGCACTTCTGCGGTAACGTCGGTAAGTCCCTTTTCCTCGGAGGGGGTCATGCCCATAACTCTGCCGCGGCGTTTGTTAAGCTCGCCGATAATATCTCCGGTGTTCTCATCGGGAACGCGCACCGTCAGATTTCCTACCGGCTCTAACAGCATAGGCTCAGCCTGCGGTATGCCGTCTCTGAACGCGATAGCCGCGGCGGTCTTGAACGCCATTTCCGAAGAATCCACCGGGTGGTAGGAGCCGTCGACGAGTATCGCTTTAAGTCCTACTACCGGGAAGCCCGCCAAAACGCCGTGCTTTACGCATTCCTGCAAGCCCTTTTCAACGGCGGGGAAGTAGTTCTTGGGCACTGCTCCGCCGAAAACTCTTTCTTCAAAAATAAGCTCGTCGCTTATGCAGGGCTCAAATTCTATCCAAACATCGCCGTACTGTCCGTGACCGCCCGACTGCTTCTTGTGCCTGCCCTGCACCTTGACCTTTTTGCGGATAGTTTCTTTATAGGCTACTCTCGGCTCGGAGGTAACGACCTCAACGCCGAAATCGCGCTTGAGCTTGCCGACTATCGAATCGAGGTGAAGTCCGCCCAATGTAACAAGTATCATTTCAAGCGTGTCGGGATCCTGGATATATCTAAGCGACATATCCTGCTCTAACAGTCTGCTTATCGCGCCGGAGATCTTGCTTTCGTCGTTCTGGCTCGCCGCGCGCACCGCTACTCTGTAGGTAGGCACGGGGAATTCCGTTCTTTCAAGCTCTACGACGTTGGCGGGGTCGCAGAGGGTATCGCCGGTATTTGCCGACAGCTTGACCGCCGAGCAGAGATCGCCGCAGGCGACTTCGTTTGTCTCTATCTGCTTCTTGCCGACAAGATAATAGAGCTTTCCTATCTTTTCGGTCTCTCCGGTCGCGGAATTTACAAGCTCGGAATTGCTTTTAAGCGTTCCGGAGCGCACGCTGATATATGACATTTTTCCGACAAACGGGTCGGCTACCGTCTTGAATACCTGAGCGGCGACCGGCTCGTCAGCCTTATTTTCGTTTTCCGCCGGAGCGGGAACGAGAAGAGTTATTTCCTTCATGAGCATATCTATTCCCGCCATAGTCGCAGCCGAAACGCAGGTGACGGGCGTTATTATGCCCTCGTTCATGCCCTTGTGTATGCCGTCGATAAGCTCCTTCTGGGTAAAGGCTTCGCCGGAGAAGAATTTTTCAAAAAGCTCCTCGTCGGTTTCCGCTACCGCTTCCGATACCGCTTCGATAAGTCCGTCTATGCGGTACTCCATTTTTTCGCTTACCTCTGCGGTCGGCATATCTGTCTCCACCGCCTTGCCGTTTTCGTATTTATAAGCCTTCATTTCGATAAGGTTCACATAGGAAACTATCCTTCTGTCGGCTATTACAGGAACGACTACCGGGCAGACGGTAGGTCCGAATTCGGTCTTTAGCTGCGTAAGAACGTTGTTGAAATTCGCGTTCTCATCGTCGAGCTTTGTTACGACGAACATCGTCGGCTTGCCCATTTTTCTCGCGTATTTATACGCCTTGTGAGTTCCGACCTTAACGCCAGATCTTCCCGAGACGGTTATGAGCGCGCAGCCGCAGGCGGAAATTCCCTCCGCCATCGACTGCTCAAAGTCGATAAGACCCGGAGTGTCGAGCAGGTTTATCTTAAAATCGTCGCGCTCATAGCAAGCCATCGAGGTGTACACCGAGCACTTGCGCTGTATCTCCTCCGCGCTGTAGTCCGACACCGTGTTGCCGTCGGCTATCCTGCCGAGTCTGTCGGTCACTCCCGCCTGATAAAGCAAAGCCTCCGTCAGGGTAGTCTTGCCCGATCCGTAATTGCCCGCTATAGCGATATTTTTGATCCTTGTGCTGTCATAATTTTTCAAAACGATTCGCTCCTTATTAAAAAGTTGTGTCAACAGGTTAAAATACATAAAATCTATCAACCGTATGAATATATTATATAACAAATTGATACAATTGTCAATAACCTTTTAACAAAAATTTTGTATAAAAAGCAAAAAAACGGACGAGAGCGCGTACTCCCGTCCGTTTCAAGGGTCTTATTTTGTTGAAGCAAAGGCCTCTGCCGACCATTTTGAGTAGGATTTTTCGCTGCCCGCGCGGGTGAAGGCGCGTATACGGAGCTTGTAATTTGTACCGCTTTCAAGGCCGCTTATCCTGTAATCGGTCTTGCCGGCGGAAACAAGCTTAACGGTCTCCCACTTGCCGGTGCTTTCGTCATATTTCTGCACCTTGTAGCCGGAGCACTCCATATCCTGCCAGTAAAGCCTTACCGCAGTCTTGGCTCTGCCTATCTTTGTGAGAACAGGCTGTACCGGGTCGGCGGCGGTGGTGAACACATCGCTCGCGCTTCCCCATACGGCGTTTCCGTTTTCATCGCGCACGAACGCCTTTATCTTGTATTCATATACCTTTCCGGCTTCGAGCTTGCCTTCGCGGTAGGTCGTGGTGTCGCCTTTTCCGAGGGTCTTGACGGTTTTCCACTTACCGTTTTCAAAACGGTAGATCCTGTAGCCTGCCGCGCCGTCTACTTTGTTCCAATTTATGCGTACAGCATTTTCGGTGGAGGTAAATGTCGTTGTCTCGGGAACGGCGGGAGGCGTTACGGTCGCCGTGCCGGGGTCGGTCGTGCTGCTCGAATCCGTTGTCGATGAGCTGTCCGCCGTGCTGCTCGAATCGGTTGTCGATGAGCTGTCGGTCACGCTGCTTGAATCGGTCGCCGATGAGCTGTCGGTCACGCTGCTTGAATCGGTTGCCGATGAGCTGTCGGTCACGCTGCTTGA